>NZ_JBCOJC010000011.1:52586-62209 GCF_040925905.1 Enterococcus sp. 2201sp1_2201st1_C11_2201SCRN_220225 | reverse complement strand
ACCAAACTCAGCCCCACTAACGCATCCTCTTCTTCTGCTTGATCTGGGTCCAAGACACAGGTTCCGTCGGGTAATATCGCTACCCCCACGCTGGCTACATTTTCCCGAATCGGGTCGTAAGAGAGTTGATTTTGAGCCAAGAGCTGATTTACCGCTAGACGCAAAGCCATAAAAGCTCCCGTGAGACTGGTGCTTTGGGCGGCCCCATCGGCTTGCAACACATCACAGTCAATTAAGATTTCACGCTCACCTAATAAAGTCAAATCACAGACCCCTCGCAATGCTTTGGCAATCCTGTTGGCTGTCGGTTCATTAGCGAAACTGGTTCGACCTTGGCGCAGGTTTGTTGCTCGTGGTAATTGGTTATACTCCACAGAAATCCAACCTTGCCCTTGGCCTGCAAATTCAGGACTTAGCCCTTGCACTGTGGCGTTACAAATCACTTCCGTATCCCCAAAAGAGATACTTACCGAGCCTTCTGGATATTTAAAAACATTGGTACGAATTTGCGTTTGGCGCAATTCTCGGGGAGTGCGCCCATCGTGTCGAATCATCCATTAACCTCCTATGCCTAGTTCAATGTGTTCAGAATGCAGGGAAAACCCGAGCCATTCCTTAGCAATATCATCAAATAATTTGGTGGAACCAGTGGTGTAAAAGCGGCACTTGCCCTTAGCAGTAGGATCTGGGTTGGCAATGTTGAAATAATCCAGTAAAACACTGACTTCTCCTACTGTTTCCGCTCCAGAATCAATTAAAGTCACCTTATCTCCCATATAACTTTGAATCAATGGCCGCAACAAAGGATAATGAGTACAACCTAAAATCAAAGTGTCCACTTTATTGCGACGCATGGGTTGCAAGGTTTCTGCCACCACTTTTTTAGCAATGGGTGAGCGGGTCTCATTACTTTCCACCAAGGGTACAAATTTAGGACAAGCCAAGCCAAAAATTTCTGTATCCGCAGTCTTACTTAAAATCGCTTGTCGATAAGAATGGCTCTTGATTGTTCCTTGAGTGCCAATTACCCCGATACGGCGCGTTTTTGTAGTCTTTACCGCCGCCCGACTGCCGGGTAAAATCACGCCGACGACAGGAATCGGCAATCTTTCTCTGATGATATCCAAAGCCACTGCCGTTGCGGTATTACACGCAATCACCAAGAGCTTAATCTGTTGTTTCATTAAAAAATCCGCCATTTCCATGGTGAATTGAACCACTTGTTCTGCCGGCCGCGGCCCATATGGACAACGAGCAGTATCCCCTAAATAAACGAGAGCTTCATTGGGCAGTTGCCGCAATGCTTCTTTTAAAACCGTTAACCCCCCCACACCGGAGTCGATTAAGCCGATTGCACCTTTGTTTCCCATGAAAATACTTCCTATCTCTTTTCTAGTAAGAACTATTGTAACATACTTGTCTATTTTCCCTTTTTTTAAGTGAGAATTCAAGTGCCAGTGCTTTGTTCAGATAAAAAACAGCCACCAAAAAGCTGGCTTTGCCGCTTCTTGGTGGTTTTATCAATTATTCATTCAATAACAGCATGAAAAAATTAAGATTCACTCTAAAATAATGCCAACTGTTCTGGTCCTTCCTCTTGAGGAAATTCCTGCAAATATTGGAAGACTTCTCGATTGTGATGTAAGATGCCATACTCCTCACAAAGTTGATGATACAAAGTCATCAACTGGCTATTTTCAGGGCTGATACACTCATAACGATTGCCAAATTCTTTTATATAGCGTTCTTTAACTCCCGATTGCCTTCTCGCAAAGTTACCCCAAAACCAAAATTCACAATCCCTTTCACCCTCGCCTCGTGACAAATAGCTAAGAGTGCTACGACATTTTCTTTAGTATCCGTTAAAAATGGCAATAGTGGCCCTAGCCAAACTACTGTAGGAATCCCCCGCTTTTGACATTCTTGTAAAATCCGAATCCGTTTTGAAGTCACGGAAACCCGAGGCTCGATTTTTGCAGCCATGAAGTCATCACTGGTGGTCAACGTTACTTGTACCACGGCTTTCGTCTTTTCGTTAATGCGCTGAATCAGATCCAAATCCTGTAAAATTCGGTCAGATTTTGTCAGTAAGGTGATACCAAAACCGAGTTCTTCCACTAATTCTAGCGCTTGGCGGGTTAATCCTAGTTTTTCTTCCAGATGTAGGTAAGGATCCGTCATGGAACCAGTGGAGATTATGCAAGGGCGGCGTTTTTTCTGCAACTGACTCCGTAAAATTTCAATGGCATCTTCTTTTACTTCAATATCTTCAAAAGCGTGATTCATTTGGTAACAAGCACTGCGACTATCACAATAAATGCAGCCATGGGTACAGCCTCGATACAAATTCAAACCATTTTTAGGCGACAAAATCGTCTTATAGCGTTTGTAGTGCATGGCAGCTCCTCTCCTTCGAAAAGCGAATGTACGTTCTCTTTTTTTAGCATAGCAGAGGCACAGCGCTTTGGCAATGAGTTTAGCAAAATAAAAGACCCTTTTCTTGCTTAAATTGCCTTTTGCAGTTTATACTTATTAAAAGTAAGAAAAAGAAGGTGACATTATGTCAATCAACGCATTTCATCATATTTCTCTTTTAACCAAAAATCGCCAGGAAAATCTGCGTTTTTATACGGAAATCTTAGGCTTGCGTTTTGTTAAAAACACCGTGAATCAAGAAAATCATCGCATGCTTCATTACTACTATGGAGATTACCAAGGCAGTCCAGGCAGTGTGGTGACGTTTTTTATTCTCCCACATTTAGGCAATCGATACGACCATCAAAATTTCATCGCCACCATTGGTTTGAAACTTCCTAAAAATAGTTTGGACTATTGGAAAACCCGCTTGACTCACTATCAAATTGACTTTCAAGAGACGGAAAATCAGTTGCGCTTTCAAGATCGAGACGACGTAAGCGTGATTTTAACGGAGACTGGTTTGCCATCTCTTCCTTTAGAAAAACAAGTTAAAAATGAAATTCCCGGAGACAAACAAATCCTCGGCTTGAATTCTAGTGAAATTCACGTGGCGAACCCCACTGCTACTAGCGAATTTTTTGAGAAGTTTCTCGGTTGGCAAACAAGCAAGCAGCGCATTTGGTTAAATGAAACAGATTTTCTCGATATTCTCCCCACCAACTCCACAAAGGCTAGTCGCATGGGTCGTGGCAGTGCCGATCATCTCGCCTTTGCGGTGAAAGATGAGACAGAACTTGACCAACTCTATGAACGAGCCCAAAAACAAGGTTGGCAAATTGAAAAAATGATTTCTCGAGGCTATTTTAAGAGTCTTTACATCCGCGAACCTGGGGGCAATCGGATGGAATTTGCTACGATGGGACCTGGTTTTACCATTGATGAACCCTTAGAAACCTTAGGAGAAAGCTTTGCCTTACCCCCATTTTTAGCAGACCAACGAGCAGAGATTGAAGCGCACCTTTACCCAGACTATCGTAAGGCATAAAACGCAAAAAAGACCGGCTCCCACCGGTCTTTTTTCAACTCAATAATTATACTGCCGGGTTTCCAAATACTTGGAGAACAAGGACAGTGCGTAACAAACCACAAAGTACAACACCGTCATGGCTACGAACATGGGAATAATCGCACTTTCGTTTTGGCCGTAGATGATTTTGGCATTGTGGGTTAGTTCCGGCAAGCTGATGATTACTGCCAGTGAAGTATCCTTAATCAAAGAGATCAGCTGGCTTACCAAAGCAGGAATCATGGATTTAAAAGCTTGGGGAATCACAATGGAAAGCATGGTTTCTGTATATGTCAGCCCGGTGGAGAGCCCCGCTTCCATTTGCCCTTTTGGCACAGCGTTTAAGCCGGCTCGGAAAATTTCAGATAACATGGCAGATTCGAAAATCGTCAAAGCGGCCACCGCTGCCCAGAAAATGGAAAACTTAATCCCAATCTGAGGCAAGGCAAAGTAGGTAAAGAAGATAATCAAAAGCAGTGGCAAGTTGCGGATGATGTCCACTACCAGTCCGATAATCCGGGAGAGCACCTTGATATTGGCAAAGCGCAACACGCCTAACAGACCACCAATTACAAAACTTAATACAATGGATACTACGGAAACTTGAATGGTTACCATCAATCCATCCATTAGAAAACTTAGGTTAACATAAGAAAATGCGTCAATAAAATTTTGCATCTAGGCTCCTCCTTTCTATCCGGTCACCGACCAACGTTTTTCTAGGTGATTCATCAAATACGACAATGGCAATGTCAACACAAGGTAGAACAAAGCCGCAATAATGTAAGTGTTAAAAGTTTCAAACGTAGTATTGGCTACAGAATCGGCTTGATACATTAAATCTAACCCAGCAACCATAGCTAAAACCGAAGAATTCTTCACTAAGTTGATAAACTGATTGCCTAGTGGGGGAATCACGATTTTAAAAGCTTGGGGCAAGATGATAGAGCCCATGGTTTGCCAGTAGGTTAGTCCTGATGACAGCCCCGCCTCCATTTGGCCTTTCGGTACCGTTTGAATCCCGGAACGGACAGTTTCTGCGATAAAAGCAGAAGTATAAATGATTAAGGCAATGGTTCCGGCTTGGAAGCCATCTAAGGCAAACCAGTACATTGGCACTACCACCACGAAAAACATGGCGATAATCAATAAGGGAATGTTACGGAAAAATTCCACATAGGCCTTGGCTAGCCCCCGCACCACGCGGTTTTGAGACAGTTGTAAAATGGCCATCAATGTCCCGATAATCAAACTAAAGACCAAGGCGATGATGCTCGAATAAATGGTGATTTTAAAGCCATCAAGAAACAGGCTATGATAGTCTTGAAATAATTGGATCATCAAATTTCTCCTTTCTTAAAATGAGAATAAGGCCTCATTTTTATTCCTTGTAAAAGAGGCGTGTTACCACCTCGCAATTTTTCTGCTTAAAGCTAGTCTGCCACCCGACCATCGTCGGATTCTGGGAACCATTTTTCGTAAATCTTGTCATAAGTTCCGTCGGCGTGCATTTCTGCTAAGGCTTCGTTTACTTTGTTTAAGAAATTGTCTTGGCCTTTGTTAATGGCAATGCCGTAGGGTTCTTTCGTGAAAGATTTGCCTGCTAGAACGTAATCAGGATTTTGAGAAGCCATCCCCAAAAGAATTGCATTGTCTGTAGTCATGGCATCCCCTTGGCCGGATTGCAAGGCAGTGAAACATTCGGCATAGTTTTCCCACTCCAAAATTTTCGCTTCTGGGGCTAATTTTTTGATATTATCCACAGAAGTCGAGCCTTTTACCGCTAACACCGTGGAATTGGCGTCTAAGTCTTCAATGCCTTTAATACCGCTGTCTTTGTGAACCAGTAATGACTGTCCTGCATCAAAGTAAACATCGGAGAAATTCACCTGTTGCAGGCGTTCTTCGGTGATCGTCATCGTGGCGATAATGGCATCGATATTGCCGTTTTTCAATAAGGGAATCCGGGTTTTTGAGGTTACTTCCACAAAGACCGCACTTCCTTGAGGGCCGAGGATTTTTTCGGTAATGGCCCGGGCAATGTCGATATCAAAGCCTTTGACCTCGCCATTTGCCACATCCATCATGCCAAAGAGGCGAGTATCGTATTTTACGCCCCAAGTGATCTGCTGGGTCTTTTCGCTGGTTTCAGCAATATCCTGATCCGCTACACTTTTCCCACAAGCAGCTAAAGAAAACAAACTAAAACTCAATGCCAAAAAGGCAAGTATTTTTTTCATTGGTTGACCTCCTTTGATTTTTCAACTTTTTTATAAGAAGGCTTAATGGTTGATTACCTTACTGATAAATTGTTTCGCCCGATCGGATTGAGGGTTTTCAAAGAACTCTTCTGGGTTGCGGCTTTCTTCCACGACTTCCCCGTCAGCCATAAAGATTACCCGGTCGGCCACTTCTCTAGCAAAGCCCATTTCGTGGGTCACCACGATCATGGTCATGCCGTCTCGGGCGATTTTTTTCATTACTTCCAAGACGTCGCCAATCATTTCAGGGTCTAGTGCCGAAGTCGGTTCATCAAATAATAAAACTTCTGGCTTCATAGCTAAACCTCGGGCAATGGCAACCCGTTGTTGTTGACCGCCAGATAAAGTGGTGGGATAAACATCTTTTTTATCTAGCATCCCTACTCGGTCTAAGAGTTTTTCTGCGGTTTTTGTCGCTTCTTCGTCTGATTCCCCTAGCACTTTTTTCGGTGCCAAAGTGATATTGTCCAAGACCGTTTTGTTCGGATAAAGGTTGAAATGTTGGAAGACCATCCCGATATTTTTGCGGATTTCCGTAAGCTTGGTACTCTTATCGTGAATATCCTTACCGTTAATCAATAATTGCCCACTACTGATGTCTTCTAAGGCATTGATGCACCGGAGCATGGTACTTTTCCCGGAACCAGAAGGCCCGATAACCACCACCACTTCTCCTTTTTCAAACTGCAAATTGATTCCCTTCAAAGCATGGAATCGACCGTAGAATTTCTCCACGTTTTGGAATTCGATCATTGACATGGATTCAGCTCCCTTTATGAATTTTTTTGTTGTGTATTAGAGTTATTATACCGAGTTTTTTTTGCGTCTGTAAAGAAATTCTTCCCAAAATGGTGAATTTTCTTGAAATTTCCTACTATTATAAAAGTGACATTCTGTGTAAGCTTTTCAAAAATCGTCAGCGTTACCAAGGAAAACCCGCTGCCAATGAAAATGATTTGCTAAAATTATTTTAATCCAGTTCGCTTCTTTTCAAGAGTTGTTTAAATCTACAAAAACAGGTACACTGAAACAGACAAAAACTTTAGTGAAATAGGTGAAAAACGTGAGCAACATTATTTTAACTGGGGATCGCCCCACGGGACAATTGCATTTAGGACATTACGTTGGGTCATTGCGCACCCGGGTGGCCATGCAAGAAGATCCGGCAAACAAACTTTTCGTCATGGTGGCGGATATGCAAGCCTTAACGGACAATGCCAAAAATCCGGCAAAAGTTTCTGAAAACGTCCTGCAAGTGGCACTGGATTACTTAGCCATTGGTTTAGATCCCGCCAAAACCACCATCTTTATCCAATCCATGATTCCTCAATTGGCGGAATTAACCATGTATTACTTAAATCTGGTTTCTGTGGCCCGAGTGCAACGAAACCCTACTGTAAAATCAGAAATCCAACAAAAAAGCTTTGGGGAAGGGGTTCCAGCTGGCTTCTTTATCTACCCTGTCTCACAAGCCGCCGACATCACCGCGTTTAAAGCCAATTTGGTGCCAGTAGGCGATGACCAAAAACCCATGTTGGAACAAGCCCAAGAAATCGTTCATTCCTTTAACAATACCTACAGTGAAGTCTTAGTTTCACCAAAAGCTGTCTTGCCTCCTAAAGGGGAAGGTCGCTTGCCGGGTATCGACGGCAACGGCAAAATGAGTAAATCCCTAGGTAACGGCATTTATTTAGCAGACTCTGCCGACGTGCTAGCGAAAAAAGTCATGAGCATGTACACCGATCCCAACCACATCCACGTAGAAGATCCTGGTCAAGTGGAAGGCAATATGGTCTTCACTTATTTGGATGTCTTTGGACAAGACAAAGCCCATATTGAAGAATTAAAGAACCAATATCGCGCGGGCGGTCTTGGGGATGTGAAGATTAAACGCTATTTAATCGAGGTCTTAGAAGCAGAATTTGGACCGATTCGCGCCCGTCGAGAAGAATTTGCCAAAGATCCAGGAGCGGTCATGGAAATGTTGAAACAAGGCAGTCTCAATGCGGAAAAAATCGCCGCCCAAACTTTAGCTGAGGTTAAAGGAGCCATGGGCATTCAGTATTTTGGGTAAAACTAAGAAAGGCTAAATGCCAGACATAATACCTTCGTCTAAGAAAAAACGTTTCAACCGTGGTGTGAAAGCCACAGTTGAAACGTTTTTTTATTTATGAATTTTCCCTGACGCCTGTAAATACGTAGCAATCTCGATTTTTAGCTCAGTAAACTCTTGTTTGCTCGTGGTGATTTTTAGCATCAAATCGACTGCTTCTTTTTGGATAAAATGATTCCCTTGTGACTCCATTCAGCCTTGTTGTGACTTAATCAATCACCAACAAGCGCGATTCCAAGCCGGTTTCTTGATCTTCAATGTAGATTTCTTGTTGCTTTAAGACACCACCGGAAGCTTTTTGGTGACCACCGCCATTAAAGAAACGTTTGGCGATGACCGACAAATCCACGTCATCTTTCACGGCCCGCAGTGACACCCCGCGACCAACCAGCACCAGACTAAAGTCCACCACTTCTTCGGTTTCCGGATCAATTAATTGAGCCATGGCATTGCCTAATGAAGACTGGTATTGCTCTCCGTGGACATAGGCAAAGCGATATTGATCCAGCTTACCAAAACGAGCGTGCTTCAATTTTTTGGTGATGTATTCTGCTTCTTTTTCTCCCATGGCAGTGATGATGTCCGCGTATTGATCCAAGTATGCTAAACCTTGGACCATCACTTGCTGCATCAAATCACAGCGTTTTTCAAAGTTAAAAAAGTAAAAGAGATTGTTGAAATCCTTGGCAACTTCTTTGTAGGCGGCCTCAGGATTACTTTGCCAATCCCAGCAATCATAACAGCGAATAATGTCCGCCACGTGGGCCAGTTTGCCCCATTTTGCATCCTCAAATAGTTCAGTAGGCATCTTGCCCACCAATTCTTTCATCACCACACTGGTGGCAGAATGCTTCAAGCCGGTGTTTTGATCGGCGACTGTAATCTTGCTATGCCCAGGGAAAATTGCATTCATCGCCACAGAAGAAATGTGGTGGTCAAAAATCGTCCATTGAATGTTTTTCTCTTCACAATAGCTAGCAAGTTTTGCGATCACCGCTTCAGAAGGACAGATGTCTGTAATAAAGATATGGGTCACCGGCTCTTCATTGGTCGCTAAAAACTGCAACACATTCGGATCGATAGTGCCATCATTACCTGGTTCACAATAAGTTACCGGTAAAAATTCCGCTTCTTGAAATTCTCCGCCGTCTAAATTTTTCAAAACCTCTGCCAATAACATCGCTGAACCCACGCCGTCTAAATCCGTGTGAGAAAAACGTTTAATAACTAGATTGCTCATAAATTTGTATTCGCTCCTTTTATAGCGACTTTTCAAACAGTCGCAAACAAATCTATTTTACTCTGGAACAAGTGAAGGCGCAACTCTAATGAGAAAGGCGAAAGGACTAGCTCCGGCCAAACCTAGTTAAGCTGGGCAATACTCAATGTGTACTCATGAACATTTTGTAATCTCTCCGTCTATGAAAAAACACGCCCTTATAAGACGTGTTCTCCCTAGAACTAGCATTTTTTAAGGCGTTATTTTACCCCCGCATTTGCCGAATCCCTTCTTCTAAAATTTCCATTTGTTTCAATGTTTCTTCGTCTTTCACAATTTTCGGGGCGCCGTTTACGATACTTTCATAGATGCCCTCATAAATCCGGCTGTAATCCCCCACTTCAGAAATCACTTTTTCTTCGTGGTAAACCCCATTTTCATCCATATAGGTCAACGTGCCGTATTGTTCTGGGGTATCGATGCCAAAGTCAGCGTGATTGGGCATGTAAAAATGCTTCAAATCGTATTCTTGGCGATCTTTATCTG
>NZ_JBCOJC010000011.1:0-52433 GCF_040925905.1 Enterococcus sp. 2201sp1_2201st1_C11_2201SCRN_220225 | reverse complement strand
GTCCTAAAAGTTGGCGCACATCATAATGAATGTCATCCGGATTGCCAAAATAAGAAAGCACTTGGTCAATGGTGTGGCAACCGTGGCCGTATAAATAACTGGATTCCACTGAAAAATCCGTGTTCTCAGGAATCTCTGGTCGATAGTAATCAAAGTGCATTTCCAGCTCCAATAAATCCCCTAAACGACCGGATTCAATCACTTTTTGTACCGTCAAAAAGTCAGAATCAAAGCGGCGATTTTGATAAGCTTGCAAGAACAAGCCTTTTTCTTTGGCTAAAGCAAAAAGTTCTTGGGCTTCTTCTAAAGTTTCTGTAAAAGGTTTTTCCACTAAGGTATTTTTCCCAGCCAAAAGACATTGTTTGGCCAGTTCATAATGACTGGCTACCGGCGTACAAATCGCCACCAATTGAATTTCTGAATCATTTAACACTTCGTTAAGATCCTGGGTGTATTCTGCCCCTTTAACCGGCGCCCAGGTGTCTGTTTTTCTGCGAGCATAGATTTTTTTCACATTGATTTTGCCTGTTTTCAAAGCAAAAGGCACGTGGTAGCGGTTGGTGCTTTTCCCGTTACCGATATAAGCCATGTTAAGCATGAAATTCCTCCTCTAAATCAGATAACTTTATTATATGAAAAAATTCGCAACAAAACAGCCTTTTTGCTTGATAAAATAAAATTATGACCGGAGAATTTCCGCTTATTTTCTTGTCCTCATTGCCCAAAAAGACTAGAATAAAAGAAAAACAGGAGGATTTCCATGGCCATCTTTCGTAAACCTACATTAGCTGAACCCTTTGAAAACTTCGTAGCTGCTTTGATTAGCCACTTAAACCAAAAAACGGGAGAAAGCATGTCATTATGTTCTTTAAATGAACTGGCTCGCAGCCAAAGCATTTATACCTATGCTTATTTTGGTACATTGGGCTTTCAAAAAGAAAACTTAAAACCAGCTGAAGAAGTGCTAGTTGCTAAAGAACTCAGGGGTTTAAAAGAAATCACTCAAAAAGAATGGCAGGCGGAATTTAGCGCAAGTAATCCAAAAAAATCCCTTTTAGCTGCCTATCTTTCCAGCAAAGATCGTTATTTTAATTTGTATGTCACCCCTACTAATTTTCAAATTACCGCAAAACTAGCGGAAGATATTTTGCCAGAGACGAAAGTTTACCAAAAAGATGAAGCCGGCCCTTTTGTCTTAGATACTATGAAAGAACTGCTCTATTGCACCTACCGCTTGGATTTGGCTTTGCATCCTAAACTTGAGGAAAATCATCTTGCGGAAGAAAAAATCGCGCCAGAATTGACCTTGCCGCCAGTGCGGGCCTTGCTTTTGGCTATCGAAAATCAGCAAATGGGTGAGCTGGAAATTCAATATTTGTTCACTTGGCTTTTGCAGTACAGCGCCACGATTACCGCCACCAGCACCTTGTACGCCTCCTATTCTCAAGCAGATTTACCGGCTGAAGTCTTGGAAAAAACCGCACCTTTAGTCAAAAAATTAGTGACAGAAATCACCACATTTCCTCAGACGCTGGATACAAACGCCACTGATTCTTTACAGATCAGCAACCAATTATTAACACAGATCCCCGAGCTATTTGCGGAAGCCCAAGAAAAAATGGCCGCATTAAATGCCAAATTAAAAGACGGCAACCAAGAAGATTCCTAGTCACTTTTCACAAATTCATTGGAGTATTTGTCACTTCCAGGGCATTTTATTTCTCATTTTTCACAAAGAATGCTACACTGCTTATGTATATAAGGCGTGTTTTTTGAAAATTTCACGCACCTAGGAGGAAAAATGATGAACAAAGAAGAATTGATTCAAAAAGTAAAAGATTTAATCGGCGAAGGCAATGTAGAAAAGGCACAACAATTTGTAGAAGACCACAAAGACGAACTTGGGGATTACGCTGAAAAAGCCAAAGACCTAATCACCAATTTCAATCCTGATGACTTTGCAAAACAAGCCAAAGATATGGTTGATGACGCCAAAGCAGCCGCTGGCGAATCTGATGGTATCGTAGACAAAATCAAAGACTTATTCGGCAAAAACTAATTTTCGTTGCTACAACTCCCTACTGCTTACTAGCGGCAGGGAGTTTTTTGTATAGGCGATTATACAAAAAAAGGGGATGTGACATAAGTAACTAATAAACAAAAAATAGTGAACGTTTTGATTTTAAGTCAAATAAATGTACGTTTGAAAATTAATCGTGAAGAAGTCGTGTTTCAGTCCGTAGAAGAAACATTACCATACGTGTTCAGAGAAAAAGTGAATTACGGTGACTTAGCTTGATGAAATCAAGGTTAGTCACCGTTTGAAATTTTTAGAAATGAAAAGACGAGACTCTTCCTATGTTCCTTCATGAAAGAGTCTCGTCTTTTGCTTTCGTCTCACGTATAGTAATGTTCGGTTCGGAGGACTGGAATACGACTTTTGTCACAGCACCTTCAACGCTTAACTTCACACTTGCCAGGACAATTGGTAATCAGGCAATCCAACATTTGCAATAGGCTCCGGCTTTTCTTCCGTAAAGACAAAGCGCAGACGATTGGGATAAACATAGACGATCAAGTGGGTCTTTTTCAAATCGGTCACTTGGTAAATCTGCTCGGTGTTGAACTGGTCTTTGAAAAGCTCTTTTAACGCCACTTCCAAACCAGCATTGATAAAAGGATTCAACATACTATGCCCTCCTTTGCCAAAAGCAACACTTTTCTTTATTATACCCCGATTTAAAGGGAAAATGTCGGGTTTAAGCCTTGTAAATTGGAGTAAATTGTACTCATAAGCGTGAAAAATCCACCAAAGCTTTTTAAACTATCCACTGTCCTATCGATTTTTCCGTGCTTCAGCTTGTTTCCGTAATTTTTTCTGGGCTTTTTTCGATCCACGGTCGATGTCTTTTTGAAATTTTCGCTCATGGAAATCGGTAAATAAGCTTTCCAAATCGTAATCTGCAGGATATAAAACCGTGGCGGCTGTAACTAATTTTAAGCGTCGCAACGGAACTTCTCGGAACGCTTTATCCAAATAAACCCGTGCCATCTCTTGTTCTAATTCCTCATAAAACAAGGCCTTTTCCTTAGTTTCCGTTAAGAGCACCCTGTCGCCTTTTGCAAAAATCAGCGTGCTCTCGTTTTGGCTTTCCGTGCTCTTGGCAACCTTAGCTGAAGTCTTTTTGCGCATTTTTAATTGAACTTGTTGCAACTCATAGGCTTCTCCTGCTAAATACCCTTGGGCTCGTTGCAAGACAGATTCCGGCAATGCTTTTTCTTTGGCAATCCAAAAGGCATTACTAGCGCCAACTTGATCCATTAACAGTTGGTATTTCGGCTTTAAATTTACCTCATCAAAGGCCATGGCGGCGGTGCGGAAATCGGGATGGGCCAAAGCGAAGTCTTTAATTTCCCCGTAATGGGTGGTAGCAATCACCAAGGCTCCTTTTAAATACAGCTCTTCCATAATGGCAATCCCCAAAGCCGCACCTTCTTTAGGCTCCGTGCCACTACCAATTTCATCTAAGAGCACCAAGCTGGCCGGTTTTGTTTGCCTTAAAATCTGCGCCACATTGTCCATATGTGCCGAAAAAGTGGAAAGCGCATTGTCCAGATTTTGTTGATCGCCAATGTCGATAAAAATTTCCTGTAAAATCGGCACTTGGCTATTACCCCCGTGTTTTAATAAAATCCCAGAAGCCGCACACAAACAGGCTAAGGCGACGGTTTTCAAGACCAGTGTCTTCCCGCCGGCGTTAGGTCCGGTGATAATCAAGCCACGAGACTTTTCTCCTAGACTTACCGTTAGAGGTACCGCTTGTAGGCCTAATAAAGGATGGTACAAATGATCCAAATGCAGCACTTCTTGGTCATTGACGGCCACGGGTTTTCCTTCAATGCGCCGAGAATACTTACCCCGGGCAAAAATAATATCCAGCTCTCCAATAATCTCCCGGCTATAGCCGATTTCCGTTAATTTATCAGCAATCAACCCGGTCAGTCCTGCTAAAATTTGGTAGATTTCCCCAGTTTCTTCTCCTCGAGCTAAAATCAGAGCATCGTTATTTTTACTCACCCCAGTAGGTTCGATAAAAACGGTGGTACCGCGACTGGAACGTTCGATAATCGTCCCGTTAATTTTAGACTGAAACTCAGCTTTTACCGGCAAAGTTTGGCGTCCTTCTTTTTCAATCACTAAGCGATCTTGTAAGTATTTCGCCGTGGTAGGATTTTTCAAGTGCTTTTCTAAGGTTTGATTAATCCCAGACTCCAACTTGTGAATCCGGCTGCGCACTTTTCGCAACCCCCGCGAGCTCTCATCTTTGACGTGAGCGCCATTGATGGCTTGTGTAATCGCCTCACAGACTTCGGTGAAATCTCCCAGCCCGGCTGTATAGCGGTGCAAGGTGGGTGTCTGGTATTGATTTTTTTCAAATAATTGCTTAATCAAGCGAAAACTCCGAAGAAAATCACTGTACTCCGTCAATTCCCCGGCCTCTAAAACCATCCCCCGCTCAATTTTTGAGGTCAAATGTTCAATGGTCCGCATGCCCATAAAAGGTACGTGTTGCCCAGAGCTTAGGAGCACCATGGCTTCTTTTGTTTCGGTTAAACGCTTTTGGGCTGTCTGTAAATTATTCGTTGGCCTGCGGTTGTCAAAATCTTTTTTGGCAAAATCACTGATTATATTGCCTTTAATTTCTGCTATAATCTGGTCAAAACCAGTTTCTTCATAAATAGGGATCATCTTTTGCTTTCCTTTCTTCAGGCAAGCTGTAAAACCCGACTTCGTTTCAGAATGGTGGTGATTATTTTCAGAGGGTGTTTTTTTATCCGACTTGTTACGTTATTCTATCTTAGCTTTTCATCTAAGAGCATCCAGCACAAGGGTAAAAAAATGCACAAAAAAGGAGACAAAACGAGCCTGTCTCCTTACATCACTGAAATAATCAAATCGCTCAGGTATCTACAGGCATGCCAAATAAAACTGTCTATTTGGCTTCAATTGCTAAGTTAGATACCGACTACACTCACAAAACATCCTACTTTCTTCTGAAACGATTTTCAAAAATAGTGTACACTATTTAACTGTCCTTTTCAAGTCTAGTGTAAGTCCGAAAAATCATGCTCCACCACTTCTTGCAAATGAAATTGCTCTTGCTCAGAATCAAAGTCAAAGCGTAAAATACCACAATTAGTCAAACGCTTTAACGAAGGAATCTCTGTAGTATGCTCCCACAAGCGCATAAAAGCCCGAATTGCCGCTGCATGGGCCACCACCAAAATTTGCTGGCCTGCCGTTTCTTTCGCAATTTTTAGCATAGCAGCATTGAAACGCTCTTGGACTTCGGTTTCTCCTTCGCCTTCAAAGGTTTTGAAAAAATCCCCATAAGGTTGCGGTGGGTTTAAAAATTCATCTTGACCTTCATAGCGGCCAAAGTTCCATTCTTTCAAGCCTTTCAAACGCGTATAGGGTTGCGTTGTAATGATTTCTAGAGTATCACTGGCCCGCTCTGCCGTGGAGCAAAAGGCCTCATCAAAAGTAATCTCGTTATTTTTAAAATATTCCTTAGCCACTAATGCTTGCTGAGTCCCTAATTGGGTCAATGGGGAATCGCACCACCCTTGTTTTTTATGCAGACGATTAAATAATGTCTCCCCGTGGCGCATTAAATAGATGGTTGTCATTGTCCACCACTCCTTTTGTCCATTGTACCAAAATTAGCCAAAAGCGCCTCTATTTAGTCTGGAGTTAAAAGTGAAAGTGGGAATAAGGCGATTAAAGTCCTCTCTGGCACCCATTTTTCTAAAACTTCCTCTATTGGGCTCGGTTGTAAATCCAGTCCAACTCGTCCTCACTCACAGCAAAACGCGGATCTAGACGAAAACGGTTGGGGGCAATTAAATACATCTCCCGCTGATTAGCAAGCCACATTTCCCGGTCGGAACGTTCTTTAAGGCGGACTTTATCTTCCTGATTCTCTGAGGAAAAATGCAATTCCCTTTGTGCTGGCGATAGGTTTTCCATTGCCTGGGAGTTTTTTCTCCTTGCTGACTGCTCACGGACCCTCCCCGCTGACTGGCCGGAACCTTCGGGACCCGTCCCAGCGACTTGTGAAAAATTAACGGAATGATTGGTAAGAAACTGCTCGTTTTTCAGTTGAGGTTCTTCGGCGCACAACAAATCCCATTGATCCTCTCCTGTAGATAAACCTTGTTTTCCTTGAAAAGCATCCTCAGAAATCGACGCTTGCGGCTGACTTTCTGCTAATTTCTGAGAAGGGTGCCCCAAGTCAGCGCTCTGGTCTAACTCTGAATTTGCTGTTGCGATTTGCGCTGTACTTGCAGGCTGAGATTCTAGGAAATCCGGCTGAAAGGCACTTTTTTTAGGTGTATCGGCATAGCTATCGGTCTTTGACGCCAACTTGTCATCAAGCTTTTTCTTACAGACCTGCTTCTTTTCTGTTGACGTTATCAGTTCGATCCGCGGTTCATCCGTTAAATCCACCACCACATATTCTTTCACCAAGCGACGGACTTTGCGCTTTCGAGTCGCCGCCAAAAAGCGCGCTTGAATTCCTGACGACGTCAAAATCCCTTGGGTTTCTAGGAGTTCTCCATCAAAAAAGCCCACTTGTGCCGCTTTTGCTACGACTTTTTCCACCACATCTTCGGTCAAATACAACTCCATCGCCGTTAAAAAGCACAATTCCTCATCCCATTTTTCATAATAACCGTGATCTCGGTAAATCAAACTCAGCAAATACACCAAAATCCCCACTGCTTCCATCCCGCAAGCCATGCGCACCCGCCGCACTTTTACATCCCCTAAAAAATTCACATCTACAGGAAAATAATCTAAGCCTTGTTTTAATGGTCGTACCATGTCAATCCCTCCGCTCTTTTAGCTTTCACTATTAACACGAATAAAACTAGCGTTATGTCAAAGAGTAAAATAAATTCTAATTATATTTTAATCAAAACAAGTCGCTGGCCGCCTGTCGCCTTGTTTTTCACGCTTGCTTATTATTATGCCTAGTATAGATATGGCAGGCGGCGACGAGCCTTTTCTTTTCTTTTCTTTACTTTACTTTCACTTTTCTTTACTTTGGCGATTATGGACGTCCATAACCCCGCAATCCTGTTCTTAATGGGAATAACCAAGAACAAACTAGTTTTCAGCCGCAAGTAATTGCCAGCAATCCTTCATATTCTCTTCACAACTCTTCATCAAAACTCCTAGTAAATTCCTTAGGAGCTTAAAGAGTCTTTTGTAGACTAAAGTCGTGGATGAACACGGAGTTTTACTTTTACGGTATCCAGCAAGTGGCTAGATACTTTATAAAAGATGCAGGTTCGAGTCCTGCCATCCACTTAATTGGTTATACATTGAGTGACAAAATATGATTGCAACGCTTTTTAGAACGGTTTTAAGAAAACTGCGATTTGTTCATTTTTATGGGCCAAAAAATGATTTTTCTAAAAAATAAATATTGCGAGTTGAGATTTTCTAGGAGCCTGATGGGCTTCTTTTTTATTTAAAATACATCTCCTCATTAACATATAGCTCCTATCAAATGCTCACACTCGATTCGATGTCTCTTAAAAAATACGGTGGTTTGCTGATTTGATAAACTTATTACTCTCAATCCGTATTGATATGCTACACTTTAATTATCAAGATGAATTGAGGTGTAGCTATGAAAAAGTGGTTAGGATTTATAATGATTGGGGTTATGTTTCTAATTGCAGGGTGTGGCTCGGCGATTTCCACTGAGGATTTAAAGGCAAATGATTGGTTGGTTGATTCAAAAGATGATGAAACGCCTAACATGATTATCTCTTTCTCAGATCATGTTATGTCTTTCAAAGTAGATACTTCTACTATTAAATCATCAGCTGACGATGAATGGGAAGCAATGGGCGAAGAATTAGCTAAGCAAATATTTGATCAAATGAACTATAAGCTAGAATACGAATTGAACAAGGATGAAATGAAAGTTCAAGATGGCGAGGACAGCGAAGAATATATTTACTACAAAGTAACGAAGGAAGATAAAAATATAGTCTTAACTCCTAATAAAGAAAAAAAATCTGATGATGACCAGGAAATACTAGTCTTACAACCTCATGAAAAAGTTAAAGAAGATTCTACTGAACAATCCAGCATTAGCACAGAAGCCGAAAATAACCAGAATACTGCGAGTACCTCTACCGAAGAATTGAACTATTCCCAACAAACAACATTCTCTAATGGAAAATTAGAAACTCCTCAATTTACTCTTACCATTGATAAGACTCAAGTAAGTAAAGATGCTACGGCTAATGAGGACGGCCTGATCATTTGGTACACTGTCGAAAATAAATCTAATACCAATCTGATTCCAGAAGAGTTATTAGGAAATCTTTCATTTAAACAACGTGACGAAACATCCGAATATGATATTCCCACTGACTATAACGGATTCAATTCAGCAGAAGGATTATTCCCAATGTACAACGAGGACGGAACATCAATTGAAGATATCGACAAATACAATGAAGCTATTCAAAAACAAAATGAGTTCTCTGAGACATTCGAGAAAAAAGCCTATTCCGAATTATTGCCAGGCGCGACGGTTCAAGTTGTAGAGGGCGTTCTCCTCCATAATACAGAATATCCGGTCACAGTAACTCTACAAGACTTTTTATTAGGAGAAAGCGGTGTAAATACTTCTGAAGAATACACTATCAATTTGACTAATTCGGCCACAGAGAACTCAATTTCTGAAACCTCAGTAAGCGAAGCCACTATTATTGTGAATAATGAGGAAGATGCAAAAAATGCTATTATGAACAAGTATAAATTTACAGATGATAGCGTGCTAATCACACCTTGGGGCATGGTTGAAAATGACTATCTATTTAAAGGGCGGGATAAGAAAATGATGGAAGATGGTGGTAGTGGAACAATTGGTTTCTTCCGTGTCACCCCTCAAGGAGAAGTATTCGATACTGATCCACAAGGAAATAGATATTAATATAGTTGCAACAACGCCAAGAAATCTAGCATTTTGGCTTTTAGCTCCTTAATCACAGGTTAATGCTTATCTCACAGATCTATATTACCGTGAATACTATTCGATAAATAAAAAACGCAAACAACATAAAAAGGCCGGTGCTGAGAACACCGACCAAATAACCTCATTTCTGAGATCCACAAGACAATTATATCAAAGAAACGGGGAATGAAAATGAAAAAAATGGTCGCACTGTTTGTTGTCCTGTTAACTACACTATCTCTTTCTGCGTGTGGTAAGAACAAAACTGAACCAAAGGAAGAAAAGGTGTATGATGAAGAGTTTGTTCAAACTCTCTCAAAAGCACTGCACGATCGCTGGACGTATCAAGAAACTGATGAGTATTTAGAGCTTCAAGAAAAAAATGAAGCCGATGCTTTAATTTCTGCTACTGAGAATGAGTTGAAGCCTATTCAAGATGAAGATTACCCTAACAAGAAATTTACAGATTCTAAGTTAAAAGAATTAGCAATTTCATATGAAAATCTTCTAAGCGATTCAGTCAATGAACTAAAAAAAGCAAGCTCTACAACGTTCCTTGATAAATTTAACGAATTGTATACAGAAAGAACAAAGTTACTCGTAGAAATAAACGAACTCAAAAAAATTCCTTTTGAAGGTGATGATAAGGATAATTTCCAAGAATTGTTAAACAGCGGAAATGAGTTCAAAGAACAAGAAGCTTTTGATACCAAATTAGAAGTACTGTTGTCAACTATTCAGTTCAATCAAAAGCCTCAAGAATATGAAAATTCATGGAAAGAATACGAAGCAATTGTAGAAAATAATACTGGAACAGCTATAAAAAGCTTCTCTGCTAATATTTACCTCGAGGACGCAACAGGTACTCGAATTGATACACAATACATCAATGCTTCAGATTGGGCAGCCGGTCAAAAAGTGACCTTTGGCTTCACAACAGACAAAGAATTTTCAAAAGTTACAATTTCCAAAAATTATATTGAATTAGTAAACTAAAACTTTTAGAAAAACAGATATGATGTGAACACCGTCAACCCTGATTACAGAAGAAAAATTAGCACTACAAAAAATACGAGAAACAATAACAATATCCAAGATTCTTTCATGAAGAAAGTTATGCAGCGCTAACGTAATCGCGGATGGTCGTGGGATGATATTTTTACAATCGACTTTAGCTGTGATATATCAATATTTCTAGAAATCGGTTTTGTTTTTGACAAATATTTTCTCAATAGCTTTTTAAATAACAAAAAACAGGCATCCTTTTCACAAGATGTCTGTTTTGTTATGCTTATTATTTTTACAGTTTTGCCATGGCTTTCTCCAGTGGCTCCCAATCCCAAGGTTTTGGCTGGTCAATGACTTCTACAATCGCTGCCAGCTCTCCATTAGGATTTTTCTTTCCTTGTTTGTACATGGCTTTCATCAAAGTTCGCTGAGGAAAACTAAGTTCTTCTAAAACCAAGGTTCCCTGTAGCATGAGATGCTCTGTCACTACAAAATCAGCTTTACTTTGGGCTTTGGTTACTGCTTCTTGTCGCAATTTTTTTGTTTCTGCCAACTCGGGGTCCATAAGCCCTACCATCACCATCGTCATATGTTGTGCTTTGGCTAACTCTTTGGCTACTTTTTCTAAGCCAAGAATTTGTCCAGCATAGATACTTCCCACATAGATAACTTCTTGATTTGCGGTCAAGTTTGGACTTCTTTATAAGAAACTACCGGATACCCTTTTACTTCGCCGATTTTTCTAGCTACCGCCTCCGCTTTGCCGGACTTACTAGCATAAATAACAACTTTCTCCATTTTTCACCTGCTTTTCACTATTTTAAAATATGTTTTTCTTAACAGTTAAAACTCGTTTTCTGACATTGCTCTCTTACTTCTTTTCCACCTGTGCTACTTTCCAACGGGTAATTTCCCCGATTAACTCATAGGGAATTTCCTGACTGTAGGGAAATTGCACCGCGCCTTTACTGGTTTTATAGTCAGTTAATTGGTTGGCAAAATGACTGATCGCTTCCGGGGTAGGATAAAAACCTAGATGATGTTTGAAATTAGCAAAGTGCACCACGTTTTCTCCTTGCCAAAACGTGGGCATCCCATAACTAATTTTTTCGATTGCTTCAGGTGCCCCTTGACGAATCAACTGGCGCACTTTCGTCAAAATCTCTTGGCGGGCTAAAGGTTGAGCGTGAAGATAAGCGTCCACAGCTTTTGCTCCAGCTTTGAGTTCTGCGGCTGTCGGTGTTTTCTTAGTCTTTTTAACGTTTTTCTTTACTGGTAACACCCCATTTTGCTTGGGCATCTTCGGGTCTCGTTCTTGAATGGTTACTTGAATAGTATCTCCAGCTTGTTTGCCAATAGCCGCCCGAATGTCTTTACGTAAGCCGATAATATGCCCCGGAGTTTTCATCCGCACCAGACTGCCATCATAGGCAAAGCCATCAAACGTTGCCGTCACTGCTACTCGCCCTTTGCCAAATTCTTTTTTCACATCAAAGGGAAATTCGATATACGCCCCATCCAAATCCGGCACTTTTTTAATCACCGCTTCAAACTTATAAATTTTCGGATTCATCTTATGCCTCCTTACTGTTATATTACCTAACAATTTCTTCCTCTTAAGCATAACAAAATCTCCTGGAATCCCCTAGTAAAAAGAAGACACAGCTCCAACGACTAATGAACTCAGACTAGATCTTTGAATAGAAAATGCCTGTCAATCCAATAGGAATTCACAGGCATAACTTTCCTTATCGTAAAATATCAATCAAATCTTTCTTCGCTGCTTCTGATGCCGGCATCACGGAAAAGACTAGACCAATCCCGGTAGAAACGCCCACGGCTAATAAAACGGTAAATAAATCCACCGATACTGAAATATTCACAAAGCCACCGATGATATAAGCCAGCGCCATGCCTAAAAGATAGCCCACCACGCCACCGATTAAGGTCAAGGTCATCCCTTCTAGGAGAAATTGCAGTCGAATCGCCCCCCGCGTTGCTCCTAATGCTCGGCGAATTCCGATTTCTTTGGTGCGCTCGGATACGGAAATGTACATCATATTCATCACGCCCACACCGGCAATAAACAAGGAAATTCCCGCTACCGCCCCGATAAAGTAGGTAATGGTGCTTAAAACCTGGCCTACACCTTCTGTTAACAAAGCGGTATCAAAGACTTGGTACTCCCCTTGGTCTTTTTGGGAGCCATTTTCCTCTAAGGTATCGATTGCCTCCGTGGTGACATCCCCGGGGTTAACGCCGTCTTCTAGCGTCAGTTGCAAGGTGCTTTGGTCTTGAGTTTGACTTTGATAATGCGCGTAAGCTTTTCGTGGCACTAAAATATTGGACTCCGGCATAGAAAACATACTGGATTGCTCCGTGCCTTCAAAGACTCCTACGATTTGAAAGAGTTGCCCTTCTAGCTCCAAGCCTTGATTTAGCGCTTTTTCTGAAGAACCAAAAAGGGCTTCGGCGGTGATGGAGTCAATCATCGTCACTCGGTTTAAGACCTCGTTGTCGTATTTTGTCAAAGCTCGCCCGACTAGCGGTTCTTTTTTACTTTGGGAAACCACTTTGATTTCTTTATTGACCTTTTTATTTTTTATTGGCAACTCCACATAATAAGTGTCCGTCTCATATTGCAAATAGTCAGCTTTCTTGACTCCTTGGATATTTTCGACCAGTTGCAAATCTTGGTCATT
Source organism: Enterococcus sp. 2201sp1_2201st1_C11_2201SCRN_220225 (assembly GCF_040925905.1). Lineage (NCBI taxonomy): Bacteria > Bacillati > Bacillota > Bacilli > Lactobacillales > Enterococcaceae > Enterococcus > Enterococcus sp. 2201sp1_2201st1_C11_2201SCRN_220225. Next base: position 39,679 of record NZ_JBCOJC010000011.1, on the reverse strand, counting down.
GAAAAAATTCACATTGGCCTCATACATCATATTGTCACTGGGGGTGTATTGGACTTCCACTGTGACTTCTTCGGAATCGCTTTGGGTGATGCTTTTAATCGTATCCCGCTCAAAGCCACGGCCAATAGACAAAATAGCAATCACCGCCGCAATCCCAATGACAATGCCGAACATAGTCAGCAGACTGCGCTTTTTATTTTTTAGAATTGCTCGTAGTGAGGAACGCCAATTAATCATTAATTTCATAAGGCAGTCAGCTCCTTATCTTCTATAATAGCGCCATCGCGAATGCTGATGAGCCGACTGCAATAAGGAACTACCTCGGGATCATGGGTGACCAGTAAAATCGTGGTGCCGTCACTTTGATTTAAGTCGTGAAACAAGCTCATGATTTCTTCTGAGGTTTGCGTATCCAAAGCGCCGGTAGGTTCATCGGCAATCACAAATTTCGGCTGATTGACTAATGCTCGAGCAATGGCCACCCGCTGTTGTTGCCCGCCGGAAAGTTGCTTCGGATATTTGTCGGCTTTATCTGCGATGCCCACTTTTTCCAAAACCGCCATGACTTGTTTTTTCGTTTGGTGAAAGCCGTAGCCCCCATAAAGTAGCGGCAGTTCCACATTTTCGTACACTGTGTTGTTTTCAATCAAACTAAAATTTTGAAAGACAAAACCTACTACTTGATTGCGAATTTGGGACAGGCGATTGTCAGCAGAAGTCACCAAGTTCTCCCCTTCAAAAAGGTATTCTCCGCTAAACTTCGTATCAATAAAGCCCAAAACATTGATCAACGTGGATTTACCGGAACCAGAAGGCCCCATAATTGCCACCATTTCTCCTGCATCCACATGGACATTAATATCCTTTAATACGTGGAGGCTTTCATCGGCGGAACGATAGTATTTATTGATCTTGCGTAAATCAATCATCAGCCCACCGCCACTTCTTGTCCATCTTTCAGGTCTTTGTCAGGATTTGTCACAATTTGATCTTTTTCATTTAAGCCTTCTGTCACAATCAAGAGGCCATTTTTTTCAAGGACGGTGACAGCTTGTTTGTGGGCTTTGCCTGATTTAACCACATAAACAAATCGTTTTTCCCCGTCTTTTACCAGACTTTTTGAAGGAATCCGCAGTTCATCTAGGGGCAATGTGATTTGCACCGTATAACCATATTGCAAGTCTTTTGCGGGCTTCACTGAAAAACGATAGCTGGCACTGGTGGTACTTGTGCCACTATCTGCTCCTTGGGCAGTTGTAGTCTCAGGTAATTTATCCACTTGAAGGATGGTACCGTCGATTTTTTCGTCTCCATTAGTAGGCTGGATGGTGACTTTTTGTTCGGCTTGCAAGCGCTCATAGTCGTATTCCGATACACTAGCTTCAATCACCGTCGTCGGGCTGACAATGGTCACCACTGGCACCGTGGGATCACTTTTGCCTTTTTCATTGATATAAGCCATGCCTTTCATGCCGGCTGTAATAGTATGGGTAACTTTGCCCCGGATTTTTTCCGTCATTTCATTGGCAGAAGTCAAATCCAGATTAGCTGATTCCAGTGCTTGTTGGGCTTGCAGGACCATTTCTTTTTGGCTTTTGACTCCTTCATTTAGCGAATCAACTTGAGCCAAAAGTTCTTGTTTTTTCAGCTTGCCTTCTTCGGTGGTCTCTTCTTGGGCATTGGCTTTGTCCACCGCCTCATTATAGGCTTTAATTGCTTCATTTTGTTTTTCGTAAGCTAAGTCTAAGGATTCTTGGGCGTTTTGAACTGCCAGATTGGCCCGAGCCAAGCTTTGGTCTTGCTCGTCGGCTTGTTCTTGCACCGTACTGTTTTCATAGCTCAATAATACGGTTTCGTTGCTGACTTCTTGGGCATTGCTCACCCCAATATTCGTAATCGTCCCCAGGCTTTGATCGTAGTAAAATTCTTGGGTTTTCTCCGCCTTGACACTGCCTTTAAACAACAACGGCGCAGCTTTTTCCACTTTCGTCGTTTCATAGGTAGCTTCGGTTTCTGTCTTTTCTTTAGGACGATTGGCAAAAACGGTCACCCCGATTAAAAGAGCTAAAACCAAAATTCCCCCAATAATACTCAAACGAATCTGCTGTTTTTTTGATAATTTTTTCATAACGTCTCCCTCAGTTGTTGGTTTCCGTATCCCCTTTAAACAAATTAATCAAGGTAAACAATGGCGGAATGGCGGTAATCAACACACTGACTACCCCAGAAATCGCCGTAATTGCTCCTAGCTGTAAGCCTTCAATCAATTCCACTTGTGGTGTGACAAACTGTCCGAATAAGAAGTTTAACACCATCATGGCAATGGCTACATAATAAGGATATTTCGGTGCACTTTCACCAGCGGCTAAGAGTTGATTGGCCTTGAAATAACGAAAAATCAAAAAGACCAACACCCCAAAATTGAAAATTAAAAAGCCTCGGTACGCAATTCCCGTATTGTAATCAAACATTTTCTGGGCATACTTTTCATACACACTGTAATCTTCCAGAGTATCCGTAAAGGATTTGACAATCGATCCAATCCCCAACAACGCGGAAAGGCAACTGGTAATCAAGATGAAAAAATTCCACTTCTTCGCTTTCCCTAAATAATTTTTTGGCTCTTTCATTTTCTCCACACTCCCATTTCAAAAACTTTTTTTCCCACCATTGTGATGGTTATCACTAATTGTAGCGCAAATAAAAATCTCGTCCACCCATGTTAAATTTTCGTGATAAAAAACAGATCATTTTAAGAAAAATGCTTATGAGATGTACTTTTTGCTTTAATTAAAAGAACTAGACATTTTCTTCGGGTACTCTTTTTTCCAAGACAAAAACCCCCGTCGCGACGAAACGACGGGGGGTAAGAGGAAATACAATTATTAAATATGAATTGGCAAACCTAACGCCAATTCTGCGGTATCCATGGTGATTTCACCTAGTGATGGATGAGGGTGAATCGTCAAAGCGATATCTTCGGCGTTCATGCCAGATTCAATGGCTAGAGCTAATTCTGAAACCATATCAGAAGCGCCGACACCGGCGATTTGGGCACCGATGATCACATTGTCATCGACAGTGGTCACCAAACGCATGAAGCCTTCTGTTTTGTCCAAAGAAATGGCCCGACCGTTACCGGCAAATGGGAATTTGAAGGCTTTGGCATCGTAGCCTTGTTCCTTGGCTTCTTTAATGGTTAACCCAACGGAAGCTAACTCAGGATCGGTAAAGGCCACGGCAGGCATAGCAGTGTAATCCACGGCCACTTTTTTACCAGAGATTGCTTCTGCGGCAATTTTTGCTTCATAGCTGGCTTTGTGAGCAAGAGCTGCACCAGGAACGATGTCGCCAATGGCAAAGATGTTCTTCACATTGGTGCGACCTTGTGCATCTACGGTAATCAAGCCTCGTTCGCCTACTTCAACACCGGCTTGTTCTAGACCTAAATCGTCAGTGTTTGCCCGACGACCCACGGTAACCATGACATAGTCTGCTACGACAGATTGTTCTTTGCCGTCCGCTTCGTATTTCACAGTAACGCTATCGCCGTTGTCAATGGCTTCTTTGGCCATGGCACTGGTAATCACTGTGACACCTTTTTTCTTAAAGTCGGCTTCCACTACTTTTACCATATCTTTTTCATAGGTTGGCAAGATTTGTGGGGAACCTTCTAAAATGGTCACTTCAGCACCAAGGTTGGCATAAGCGCTACCTAGTTCGGCACCGATGACGCCGCCGCCAATAATGACGAATTTCTTCGGTACTTCTTTTAAGTTCAAACCACCAGTGGAATCCAAAATGCGGCCGCCAAACTTGAAGCCTTTGATTTCAATAGGACGAGAACCAGTAGCGATAATCGCATTATTGAAGGAATAGGTTTGGGCAGAATCAGGATGAATTACCCGCAATGTGTGGTCATCTACAAAGAACGCTTCTCCCCAGATGATTTCCACCTTGTGTTTTTTCAATAACATTTCCACGCCACCGGTTAATTTAGGTACCACTTGGGTATCTTTCCAGTTTTGGGTTTTGGTAAAGTCTAATTTCACGTTTTCGGCGGTTACACCAAAAGTTGATGAATCTTTGGCTTCTTGATAATGGTGACCGGCAGCAATCAAGGCTTTGGAAGGGATACAGCCCACATTCAGACAAACCCCACCGATAAATTCCCGTTCAATAATGGCAACTTTTTGGCCCATTTCAGCGGCGCGAATGGCAGCTACATAGCCGCCAGGTCCCGCACCGATTACTACTGTATCTAATTCAATGGCAAAATCTCCAACTACCATACTTTTCTCATCCTTCCATCAACATCAACTCAGGCTCAGCCAAGAGTCGTTTGATGTTGTTCATTGCTTTTTGTGCAGTGGCGCCGTCCACGATTCGGTGATCGAAGCTTAGAGAAAGTTTCATCACGCGACCTACGACGATTTCTCCTTCAGCGTTGACGATTGGTTGTTGGGCAATTGTACCCACACCTAAAATCGCCACTTCAGGATAGTTGATAACCGGGGTAAAGAAGCCGCCACCAACAGAACCGATATTACTAATGGTAATGGTACCATTGCGCATATCTTCGGCAGATAACTTGCCATCATGAGCCAAGGCTGCTTTTTCATTGATTTCATCTGCAATGGCAAAGAGTCCTTTTGTATCGGCATTTTTCACGTTTGGTACATACAAGCCGTGATCTGTATCGGTAGCAATCCCGATATTATAGTAGTGTTTGTAGACGATTTCTTGGTTGGCATCATCTAATGAAGCATTTAGTACTGGGAATTTCTTCACAGTAGCAGTCAAAGCTTTCACCACATATGGCAAGAAAGTTAACTTCGTATTTTGAGCTGCGGCCACTTCTTTGAACCGTTTGCGGTTGTCCCACAATTTCGAAACTTCCACTTCATCATGTAAAGTAACATGAGGGGCGGTGTGTTTGCTGTTGACCATCGCTTTGGCAATGGCTTTCCGGGTTGGTGTCATGGCTACTCGTTCTTCCATGTCCCCAAGATTTGAAGTGAAAGCTTTTGGTTTAGCTGCTGGCGCGGTGCTTTCAGCAGGAGTTGCTTTTTCTGCTGGCTCTTGGCTAGCAGGTGCTGCTGTATTGGCTACAGGTGCGCCACCACCAGAGATAAAGGCTTCGACATCGGCTTTGGTTACGCGACCGCCTTTGCCACTTGGGGTAACTTCACTGATATCCACGTCTTTTTCCCGAGCAAATTGACGGACAGATGGCATAGCCAAGACTTTTTTGCCGCTGTCTTTAGCCGCTTTGCCTGTTGCTTCACTAGGAGCGATTGCTGCCGCAGTTGCCGCTGGTGTTTCGGCTTGAGCGGTTTTAGCTTCTGGTTGGGCAGGTGCCGCTGGGGCATCGTTATGTCCGGGAGCATCGATTTCCACTAAGACATCCCCTACGTTTGCCACAGTGCCTTCTGGAACGATGACGTTTTTAACCGTACCAGTCACTGGAGACGGAATTTCTTCTACTGATTTATCATTTTGAACTTCTAATAAGGTGTCGTCTTCATTGATGGTATCGCCAGCTTTGACGAACCATTTGACGATTTCGCCTTCTGCAATGCCTTCGCCGATATCCGGTAATTTAAATTGGTAAACACCGCCGGCACTGGCAGGAGCAGCTGATGCTGGAGCTTCAGAAGCTGGAGTGGCACTTTCTTCAGCACTTGGCGCATCGTTGCCTTCCGCACCGGGAGCGTCGATTTCCACTAAGACATCTCCCACGTTGGCTACTGTACCTTCTGAAACTAAAATATTTTTTACCGTCCCCGTTACAGGAGATGGAATTTCTTCTACTGATTTATCATTTTGGACTTCTAATAAAGTATCGTCTTCATTGATAGTATCGCCGGGTTTTACAAACCATTTGACGATTTCTCCTTCTGCGATCCCTTCACCGATATCCGGTAATTTAAATTGATAGGCCATTGTTCTACTTCCCTTCCATTATCCCTTAAAAGTTCATAGTTTCTTTGACTTTGGCTTCGATATCCGCCGCATTTGGCAACCAGATGTTTTCTGCTTGTCCAAATGGGAAAATCGTATCTGGTGCAGAAACTCGACCGATTGGTGCTTGCAAGGACAAGATGGCTCGTTCTGAAATTTCAGAAACCACTTGACCGCCGACACCGGCTTGTTTTTGGGCTTCTTGAACTACAACTACCCGACCAGTTTTTTCCACAGAGTCAATAATCGTCTTCATATCCAATGGTGCCACAGTGCGAAGATCAATGATTTCCACATCGATGTTTTCTTTGGCCAAGTTGTCCGCCGCTTTTTTCGCTTCACGAACCATGGCGCCATAGGTAATGATGGAAATGTCTTTTCCTTCCCGGGTAACCGCTGCTTTATCCAATGGTACTTCATAGGATTCATCCGGCACTTCTTCACGGAAAGAACGATAAAGTTTCATGTGTTCCAAGAAAACCACTGGGTCATTGCTACGAATAGAAGCAATTAATAACCCTTTGGCATCGTAAGGATTGGAAGGAATGACCACCCGCAAACCAGGGGATTGAGCCATTAAACCTTCTAAGTTATCAGAGTGAAGTTCTGGTGTATGCACACCGCCACCAAATGGGGAACGAATGGTGATTGGTAAATTACGAGTGCCGCCCATACGGTAACGAGTCCGCGCCATTTGCCCCACAATTTCATCCATGGTTTCAAAGACAAAGCCGAAGAATTGAATTTCAGGCACTGGACGGAATCCTTCTAAAGCTAACCCAAAGGCCAAACCGCCGATTCCAGATTCTGCTAGAGGAGTATCAAAGACCCGGTCTTCACCGAACTTGTCTTGTAAGCCTTCCGTTGCCCGGAAAACCCCGCCGTTTTTCCCTACGTCTTCCCCAAAAACCAGAACATCTTGATCTTTTTCCATTTCCAAAGCCAATGCATCTGTAATGGCTTGAATCATTGTTTTTTGCGCCATGATTATTTCGACTCCTTCGCTTCGTAAATTGCAATTTGTTCACGAATAGATTGTGGTGCGACTTCGTACATATTTTTCAAGAAGTCGGAAACTTTTTGTTTTGGCACCCGATCAGCTTCGGCAATTGCTTGTTTGATTTCTTCTTTCGTAGCTTCAATGACTTCTTCTTCCTTGGCTTCAGACCAAAGACCTTTTTCCGTCAAATAATTCCGCATCCGAATCAATGGATCTTTCTTTTGCCATTCCCCATCCAATTCTTTAGAACGGTAACGGGTTGGATCATCACCAGACAAAGTATGAGGACCATAACGATAGGTCAACGTTTCAATTAAAACCGGGCCATTGCCATTTGCGGCCCATTCACGAGCAGCTTTTGACACACTGTAAACTGCCAAAGCATCCATCCCGTCTACTTGAATCCCTGGAATACCAGCAGCAGCTGCTTTTTGAGCCAAGGTTTCTGCGGCCGATTGTTTTGCCCGCGGTGTAGAAATCGCAAAACCGTTATTTTGGATAAAGAAAACACCATTTGCATGGTAAGAACCAGTAAAGTTAATTGCTTCATAGAAATCCCCCTGGGAGGAACCGCCGTCACCGGTATAAGCAAAGGCAACGTTTTTCTTGCCGTGTTTCTTAAAGCCCAATGCTACTCCGGCTGCTTGAACGTATTGTGCACCGATAATGATTTGTGGAGGCATCGCTTTCAAATCTTCTGGATAGAGGTTTCCTGCCACATGCCCTCTTGACCACAAGAATGCTTCTTTTAGTGGCAAGCCGTGTTGGACTAATTGAGGGACATCACGATAACCTGGGAATAAATAATCTTCTTTTTCAAAAGCAAAATGGCTGGCCAATTGGCTGGCTTCTTGTCCAGCAGTTGGCGCATAAAAACCTAAACGTCCTTGTCGGTTCAAAGCTGTTGACCGTTGATCCAATACCCGAGACCAAACCATCCGACGCATTAATTCTACTAATTCATCATCTGTTAAATCCGGAATCAACTCCTTGTTTGTAACCTTCCCTACTTCATCAATTGCTTGATAAGTGGGAAAGTCTGCATTGACTTCTGCTAACAGCTTGTTAAAATCGATAACTTCTTTCGCCATGTCTTACACTTTCCTCTCTGATTTTCTGCTGGTGTAACAGCTCTCTACGCTGTATCATTACCAGAAAATGATTACTCTTTTAATTTAGCACCAGTTCACAGATTTGACAAGTATTACGCTCTTCTTTCCTCCCAAGACTTTCTTTAGTAAAGAATCGGTATTTTCCTGACTTTGCGCTTTTTTTCACAGAATGTATCCCCTTTCCTATACTGAACACGTTTCTGTGGGGCTGCGAAAAAACAGCAACCTGTGAAAACTGCCAAAAACTGTAACAGTGCGTTATCACTGTTACACAACTAATCAGATAGAGACGTATTTGTCAAATACTACGCTTAATAGTAAGCGTTTTCTAATTATTGCAAGTTTTTCACAAACTCCTAGCTCTCCATAAAAAAGAAAGTAACGGGTGCCTTATCCTGATGTTACGAGGGAATTCTGGTTTAAGGTGAGAAGTCCCCTACGATAAGAGCAGATGAGACCAAAACTACAGAAAGAACCTGCAACATAAATTATTTTCAAGTGATAACAGCGAATGTCCTAACACTCTCCTCGAGGAAGCAGATGACAAAAAAATATTTGCAACAATCGGTGCGTCTTAGTCCGTAGAACGAACATCACCATACGTTTAAAGAGAAAAAGTGAATTACAATGACTAAGCTTGATAAAATCAAGCTTAGTCATTGTTTGAAATTTTTAACGATGAAAAGACAAGCAACTTCCCATGATTTTAATGGAAGTTGCTTGTCTTTTGCTCGTGGCTCACGTTTGGTATTGTTCGATTCGAAGGACGGTGACACAACTATTGTTATATCCCTTTTCAGCAAATTTATTTTTTAATACAAATCATCATAAAAACCTTCTTCTAACATCTCTAAGGTTTCCAACCCTGCCATAATGCCGTCGCTGATTTCTTCTCGCAAGTCCTTTAATTGGCGGTTGGTGATTTCTTCTGCTGCTTCCATAAAGCCAAAAAACTTTCGCAGACTGGTACCGGTACGTTTTACACTACGGGCATTGGCCCACAGCGCTTTAGACACAAACCAATCACTTAAAAAATCATAGGGACTCGCCTCAGGAGATAAGACGGTATTAATTTGATAATAAAGTAAGAAATCGTCTACATACACACTGACATTAAAACGATGATCCTCGGCAGCCCGACTACTGAGACCATCGGCTATCAAGTAGTCTTTAAAAGCGAGTAACATTTTTTCGTTGTTTTCGCGAATTTCATCGGCAATTTTTTCATACTGATTATAGGAGCCATCGCGCCCTTCATAAGCTTGCCATTTCTGATAATCCGTCCAAGTCTTTTCAATTACCACTTTTTCAGGAAGGGTGACCTCGTTGATTGCGAAAGGATGTTCAAACATTTTGCGGGTCAACTCTTCTGCGTTTCGATACTCCTGTTTTGCAAAAGGAATGTGGCTGGCTTTTAAACTCAGCTCTTTTTGCACGCCCCAAGACAGGTTTGCGGTGGTGATTTTTTGGCTGACCACTTGTTCTGCCACCGATAAATAGCCTAAAACACTTCTCTGAAAACCGGCACTTACTTCCAAGTCTTTGGCTAGTTCAAAATAAGTTTCAATTTTAGCTTTAGGGATTTTGATTGCTTTTAGCACTTTACGGATCCCTTTTAAGATTTCTTCCGCCAACTGTTCTTTATTTTTGGCATTCACATCACTGATTACCACCGTTAAATAAGTAGCATCGTTCATCAATAATAGAATCTTTTTGCGATTTATATTGAAATACGTCCCATGCCAAGAAAACAAGGGATTGGCCAATGAAAAAGCCTTGGCCGCTTCTTTATCGGCAACTTTATTTATTTCAGAAAACAAGGGCAGACTCTTTTTTGTCGGATTAATAATCATCAGCAGTGCTCCTTTGTTATTTGTCTAAAAATAGCATAGCACGCCACCAACTCCTTGACAACTTACAACCAGCTGCCCGTCCGAGAAATATAGAATCTTTTGACTGCTTCCATTGTTATTAAATACCCTATAACAATCATACCAAACCATAGAAAATACAGCTTAGGTAAACTCACAAAGTCAAATACTTGGCGCAACGGGGTTAACACCAGGAAAAAACCAACCACTAAAGCGCTAAGGCTGGCCAAAAGTACTGGCCAAGCGGCGTGACTTTTGACAAATGACAGCTTGCGGGTACGAATGACATGCACCACTAAGGTTTGAGTAGTCAAACCGACTAAAAACCAACCTGTTTGAAACAAGCCTGCCGATTGTAAATTATTGGCACCAAAGACAAACCACATCACCAAGTAGGTGAAAATATCAAAGAGCGAACTCACCGGCCCAATTGCTAAGGTGAAGCGGAAAATATCCTTAATCTGCCAGTTAGCCGGTTGCTGCAATTCCTCTGAATCCACGTGATCCCAAGGAATCGTCAGTTGCGCAAAGTCATAAATCAGATTTTGTACCAAGAGTTGTAAGGAAATCATCGGCAAAAAGGGCAAAAAGGCGCTGGCTACTAAGATGGAAAAAACATTGCCAAAATTAGAAGACAAAGTAATCTTGATGTATTTCATCATATTGTAAAAGACTTTTCGGCCTTCCAAAACACCGGTTTCCAAAACTTGTAGTGATTTTTCTAAGAGAATAATCGAGCTGGCATCTTTGGTGATATCCGCTGCGGTGTCCACGGAGATACCCACGTCAGCTTTTCTAAGGGCGGGAGCATCGTTAATCCCATCACCCATAAAACCGACAGTATGCCCTTTTGTTTGCATGATGCCAATTAAGCGAGCTTTTTGCATGGGATTTAATTTGGCGTATAAATTGGTAGCTTCGACTTTTTCTGCTAATTCTAGGTCACTTAAGGTTTCGATTTGACTGCCTAGTAACACTTCGCCTACTTCAATGCCCACATCCTTGCAGACTTTTTTGGCCACTAAGGCATTGTCTCCGGTTAAGACTTTTACACTGACACCATGTTCTTTTAACGCTGCCAAGGCGCTGGCCGCAGAAGCTTTGGCCGGATCCAAAAAGCCCATGTACCCAATTAATGTCAATTCTTTTTCGTCTTCTACTGTATAAGTGGCATCTTTGTGGGCATCTTTTTTGACTGCCACAGCTAACACCCGCATCCCTGCTTCATTTAATTGACGGTTTAACTGGCTCATTTTTTGGCGTAACTTCGCCGTTAATGGTTGGACTTGACCGGCAATTTCCACGTATTGACAGACATCTGCCATCTCTTCAACGGCACCTTTTGTAATCATCAGCTGGTGATCCTCCGCTTTTACCACCACCGACAACCGCCGCCGAGAAAAGTCAAAGGGCAATTCATCAATCTTTAAAATTTGCTCATAAGGAAGTTGGCGTTTTTGCTCTTGATAATACTCAATCACCGCCACATCCATCACATTTTTCCAACCCGTTTGGTAATAAGCGTTCAAAAAAGCCATATCTAAAACTTGGTGATCCACTTCACCTAAAGGATTCAAGTGTTCCACTAAGACCACTTTATCTTCTGTAATCGTACCGGTTTTATCGGTACAGAGAATATCCATCGCCCCTAGATTTTGAATCGCCGGCAGTTCTTTTACAATCACTTTATGACGAGACAAGTTCATAGCACCCTTTGCCAAGTTACTTGTGACAATCATGGGCAACATTTCCGGGGTCAACCCTACCGCCACGGCAATGGCAAAGAAAAAGGCCGAACCCCAGTCTCCTTTGGTCACACCATTTAATAAAAAGACGACTGGAAACAAAATGAACACCATGGATAAAAGCAGTTTGCTGACTTTTTTCAAGCCGATATCAAAGGCGGTATCCCCGCGTTTTTGGGTAGCATTATGGGCAATGTCACCAAAAAAGGTGTTTTGACCTGTCTTCAAAATAATCGCCTGACCTTGACCACTTAAAACATCAGTACCCATAAAGACCAAATCAGGAAAATCCACCGCGGACAACTCTTTGGTAGCGCCAGTTTGTCCGACGCCTTTTTCCACTGGCAGTGATTCACCGGTTAAAGACGACTGATTGACAAATAAATCCTTGGTCCACAACAGTAAAGCATCCGCTGGAATCATATCCCCAGTAGCCAATGTAATCAAATCCCCCGGCACTACTTCATCCATGGGAATTTCCCGACTTTTGCCATTGCGAACTACGGTGGCAGTATTTTCAATCATTTCTTTTAAGGCAAAGCTGGCTTTTTCCGAACGATATTCTTGAATGAAAGTAATCGTAATCGAAGCCAAAATCATGCCACCCATGACAACGACTGCTTCCAAATCCCCAGTGATTCCCGAAACAATCATCAATAAAGCTAAAACTAGTACAAAGGGATCTTTTAGCGCATCAAAAATAATTTGCCAAATGGACCGGGGCTTTTTGGCATTGACTTGATTTAAGCCATACTCAGCCAACCGTTTTTTAGCATCAGCTTCTGATAAACCGCCTTTTGAAGTGCGCAAGTGCATCAAAAGCTCTCGCTCAGATAGTTGGGCCAATTTTTTCAATTCTACATCTTTTGTTAGTGTTTTTTTATTCATGTTATTTCCTCCTTAACCTTTAGGAGGAAATTCCCCCTAAAGCATATCTTATCTCTGGCCTAAAACTGGGGGCATCCATTTCCCTCATCCTCTCTTTAGAAAAATTATAAAAACGCTTTTTTATGAAGCGCATTTTATGCTACAATTCAATGACACAAGTCCCATTAAAATTTTTGGAACAACGAAAAAACGCGCGCTCCACAATGAGCGCGCGCAAAAAAGGCTACGTTATGTCATCGTAGAGCTTTAGCACTATAGGGCGTAGACTAGCGTACTAGTCAGCTGCATTGGGAATAACCTTCACGATTAGTCCTGTCCTACCATCTAAGAGTCTCTCGATTCTTTCGCGGCAGCAGCCTGTGTCCATATAGGAGCCTCACCTAACAATTATTTACTTATTATTACTTGTTCATCATAGCCTGTTTTTTTATTCAGGTCAATGATTTCCCATTAATTTTCAGAAAAGGAGAAAATGATGGAGTTACGACACCTACTCAGCCGAGACCAACAAAGGCAACTCGCCCTTTTAAGTTTTTTTTATGAACGAGACGATTTGGCAACTGAAGGGCAACTATTGGAGATAAGCCAAGTTTCCCTCAGTATTTTACAAAAAGACTTGGAGCAAATTGCCATACATCACCCGGAACTGTCTGTTACAAAAGACGATCAAGGCTACCATTTGATTCAAAAAACGCCATTGAGCTTTAACTTAATTAAATCGCGAATTTTGAATCAATGCCCCCAGATTTCCCTTTTGCGCCTGTTACTTTTTGAAGAGTGCCAAAGCCAAGCACAAGCAGCCGAAAAGCTTTACCTCAGCACTTCCAGCACCCATCGTTATTTGGAAAACTTACAAGACACATTGGCGCTTTGGCCGATTACCATCAAACTTCGCCCATTGCGCTTAGAAGGTTCTGAGGTCCATATCCGCCGTCTTTACACCGCCTTATACCGAGAAGTCCAGCTCTGGTCGGAATCTTTTTTTGCCACACCTAAACAAGATCAAGCAGCTCGAAAATACTTAGCGGACTATTTGCAAAGCCAGCACTTGCCTCCGTCTAATTATGTGATGAATAAGCTTTTTGCCAGTTTTTATGTAGCCAGCATTCGCCACCATTGCGGTCATTTTTTACGCCGGAAACAAGAGCACGCCTTTTTAGAAGATCCCACAACTTATTTGACCACTCCTCTGGAAACTGCCTTAACAAAAGCCCCGGTAAATCAACTGGAACAACAAGATCTTTTATGGCTGTTATTTGAAGACTACGTTTTATTCAAAGAAGAACATTATCACCATGCTCTGAAAACCAATCCCAGACTGAAGCTAGTGCACAAGTTTAATCAGTCCTTTCTAGCTTTTTTAATGGCTCACTATCAGCTAAAGCTTACGGCAGAAAAGCAAAAAGACATCTTATTTCAATTTGCAAGAGACAATGAAGTCTTTGGCCCACCAAAGGATATGCTGCAAATCTTGCGCCACCCTCGGCATTTTTTCTTGAAGAAAACCCAACTTTTTTACCCTCAAGAAGTGGCGGATTTAAAAATAAGCATCCAAACTTTCTGTAAACAACGCCAGGAGAGCACCACCAAAGAATTTTTAGAGCATCTCTTATATTTGGTGCTCCAAGAACTTCCAGAAACCGTTCTTGACCGAAAACCATTGCGCATTTTGGTGATGAGTGATCTTTCAGCCAGCCACAACGCCCATTTGGTGGCTATTTTAGAAAAACATTTAGGCGCCAATCTGGAATTTCACATTTTGGATCAAGTCTTTTACAGCGATGAAGACTTACTCGATCATTTTCAGCAATATGATCTGCTGTTGACTACCCTCTTGCCTTCACAAAACATGCAGGACTTGCCGGTTTTGGTGATTCCCAGTTTTATGGATTTTAAAGAACTGGATCGGATTCACCGAAAGATTCAGGAGATTCGCAATGGGGCTTGTTCGTAAGTTATGCCCCGTGCGCCCCTCTCACCAGAAAAGAATAACAAATTCTCTCTCAACTAAAATAAAACCGCCTAACTTTTCGCTAGGCGGTTTTATTTTAGTTAAACGCCTCTTTCAGTCGTTTCTCGATTTTGTGAATTTCTTCCACAAATAACTCATAACTCTCAGCAGTTTGGGGAATGTAAAAGCGATAGGTGAATAGCTCTCCTCCTAAACCACTGAGCGTACCTATTTTTTCATACCCTTGCGCTTTGCTATGCCAATCATCTGTGGGTTGCAAAAAGCCACCCCGTCTCTTTTCTGCGGGTATTTCACTTAAAATATGAAGATAGGTAGTCAACTGATTGTAATCATTACGGGTATCGATTTTTCGTTTGTATTTTGTGTCAATCGGTATCCCCTTATCAACAAAATCCGGATAGCGAGGGGAAGACTTTGGTTGTTTGAATAAATGCATGGTGGCTAAATCTCTTTTCCTGCCATAATGCTTCCACCCCGTAACCTTGTCAATGTATTCCTCCCACAGCCAAGCTACATCAATCACAATTCCATGAACCTGCTGATCATCATTACCAAAACCGGCTTTTTCTTCCGATAAAATTTGAATGCAAATCCGTTGCAATGAAGAGTAAGCTTCAAAATAACTATGTCTAACTGGATTTAACAGATTCTCTTGAAGTACATCTAGTCGTTTCAAGGGGGAATAACTCGCTGTTTCCTGTCGAAGCAAGCGAACATTTTCTCTGCTTTTCTTATTTTCTTGCAACAAGAAAGGATACTCCTTTTGGATCTTCTCAATAGTGTGGCGAACTAACTGAGTCAAAGGATTATCATAGCGAAACTCTCGGGTACGATAGGCTACTTTTCCTACGAAAGGAATATTACTGCGGATTTGTTGAGAAATGTCGATGGCACCTTTTACATTGGTGTCATTGTATTGTTGCTTGACATACTCTTTGTACAAGCCTTTTCCCACCGCTTTGTTCAAGTAGTAAGGAAAAAGAAACACCAACAAATCGTAGTAGGACTGTTGAGATGAACTAGCTAGCTTGTTTTCTGTCACATTGTAATGCAAAACTCGTTGCAACATATAACGTAAAAAGAAATCATCTTTCGTGAGCTGATTAGTGAAGCGGGAATGAATAGCCAACTCATCTTCCCCATCACTTAGCACCCCCACAATGTTTCCTGTCCAAGTTTTGCCATTTCTCGACTGAAAGATCAGCTTATCCGAATCAAGGTCAGCTGACTGGGATACTTGTTGGGGAAAAATGATAAAGTTTTCTTTGTCCAAACTAGCCAAGTCCCGATTTAGTAAACTGGTCACAATTGAGTGTTGAGCGATTGTTTCAGGGACTATTTGGTTATCATACAATGTTTCCAGTCTCATCTGAATCCTCCAACATAAAGTAGGCTTTACTCAAGTTCGCCAATTTTTCCGTAGCTTTATATTCTCCACGGAAATAATCTTTTAACAAAGGTGCCAATTTAGACTGCCACAGTACTTCTGTGGTTTCAGTTCCTTGATCCACTCCAATAAAATAACTAGCACCGATTTGATAATCTTCAGAAAGTCCGCCACCATTTTTACTCACAATTGCTTTGTTTAGTCGTTCCATCAATTGCTTCGTTGCTGCTTGTTTCAGCATCTTTTCTGCCGATGCTTCGGCAGTAACTTCTAAGAAAGTAAAGCGCCGTCGCATCGCAAAATCAAAAGTGTCCACAGAACGATCAATATCATTCATGGTACCGATTAGATAGACATTTTTCGGAATATAGAATTTTTCTTCAGGATTCTTATGGAGGTTCGCGTATTGCGTGTAAACTCCAGCTTTGTTGCCTCGATATCCAGGATCAAGAGAGAAAAATAGCTCTCCAAAAATTTTAGAAATTTCTCCTCGATTGATTTCATCAATAATAAAGACATAGTTTTGCAGATTTTCAGTGTTTTTTGTGGCTGGAATATATTCCTTCAGGCCAAAGTTTTGCTTTAAATGTTCCACGATTGCCTTACGATAGGCATCAAATCCTTTTTTAGGAGTTCCGGGCAATCCTCGATAGACGTTATAAACTTGGTCATGGTTTAAATATGTGGTCGTTTCAGCGGGATAAACACCTTGCATTTCATTGCGTTCATAAGCTAAAAGGTTGCGCACTGGCTTACCTGTCAATGTTGTCAGCTGATTATAACCTGTTCCTGTCCCACTGGCTTCTGTAACTGCTTCAAAAAATTTTTCCCAGGCTTCTTCAAAATTATCTTGCCCGTCCATGACTGGAACGTCCAGTGCTTGTTCCACAAAAGCTTTAAAACTTCCTGCTTTTAAAGTAAAATTCACCACGCCATCCTCGGAAGTAGTCGGCCGTAATCCTTCTACAAAATCGGTATAATCATAACTGGGGTGAAATTGGACAAAGCCAATGCGATTTTGTTCTTCTTGGCTCAGTTTATCGATAGCCGTTGTTCGTCCATTTGATACAATATCTGCCGCAACTTCTTGTGCTAAATAGGTTTTCCCTGTTCCCGGTGCCCCACGGAAAATCAGATTTTTAGCCGCAATCAGTTGGTTTGAATATGGATTTTGATAGCTTGTCATTTTTTCTTTTTCCACTCCTGTCCCATCAGTCAACACGGCATTGCGATAACTCCAAAAAATTCGACTGAGCAATTGACCATCTAATTCTTCGTGCTTTGCCAATATTCCAGTAGTAATCTTAACATTTTGCTTATAAATGCCCCCAGGATTTTCCAAGGGGGATAGCTTGCTCCAAACTTCTTGTTGATCCGGTCTTTTTTTCATATTCACTCCAGAAAACAAACGTCCTTTGGTATAAACACACAATAGCTTGGTAGTGATTGCTGCCTGATTGTAAAAAATATTGTTAGCACTAAAAGCTTCACCCGCAAAATCTTGTGAAATACCGGCATGAATAATTGCTAGTAAATCACTTTTCAATTCAGCAAACTTTTCTGGCAGCTGGCTTTCAGTAATTACTTGATTTTTTTGATCACAGTATGCTTGTTTCTTTTTGTTCCAATAAATCCCAAATTTTCCAGCACCTCTGATTCCCAAATACATCTCTGCGTACTTTCCGTTTTCCAATTCATAACAAAGCGATTTGTTCTGTCCACCTTTACCGGTAACATACTCATCAATTGTCATAGTCTGTAGCCTTTCTAAAGGCCACTCAGCCAAAAATTCTTCCGTCAACTTTCGATTCCGGATTTTCCACTCATTGGCCACTTTTAATTCTTCCTCTTTGTTTGCCAGATACCACTTTGAAAAATACTCCAAATTCACAACCATTCGTATTCCATCACCTTTTTCGTCTATTCAGTCACCTATGGATTATTTTACCACAGCTAACTTTCCTATTAATAAAAATGTAGTTATGAGCCAAAAGTTCCCCACTCCACCTTCCCAGACAAAAAAAGCCTGTCATAGCGTTTTTAAAAGCGCATGACAGGCTAGTTATTTCAAATCGTATCCCCATTAAAAATGGAATTTTTCACAATCACATAGTCCACTTTGCGAATGGCTTCTAAATCTTTGCCACCTGCATAAGAAATCGAGGACTGCAAGTCTTGCTGCATTTCGACTAAAGTGTCTTTTAAAGAACCTTTGTAAGGAATCCAAATTTTCTTGCCTTCCACATTCCGTTTTTCTCCTTTTTGAAACTCAGAAGCAGAGCCAAAGTATTCCTTGTAAACCACGCCGTCTTCTACTTTAGTGTCCCCTGGAGATTCTTCATGACCCGCAAATAAGGAACCAATCATCACCATGGTTGCTCCAAAGCGGACAGATTTAGCAATATCCCCGTGAGTCCGAATGCCGCCGTCTGCAATAATCGGTTTACGGGCAGCTTTGGCACACCAGCGTAAGGCCGCCAACTGCCAGCCACCAGTCCCAAAACCGGTTTTAATCTTGGTGATACAAACTTTCCCCGGTCCAATGCCGACTTTCGTTGCATCTGCTCCGGCGTTTTCTAATTCCCGTACGGCTTCTGGTGTCCCCACGTTTCCGGCAATGACAAAAGTATCGGGTAAGTGTTTTTTAATGTGTTGAATCATATTGATGACGCTATTTGAGTGACCGTGGGCAATGTCAATGGTGATGTAATCTGGCACCAAATTTTGTGCTGCCAGTTCTTCCACAAAGGCATATTCCCCTTCTTTTACCCCCACGCTGATGGAAGCAATCAGGTTTTGTGCCTGCATTTTACGAATAAAGGGAATCCGGCCCGCTTCATCAAAACGGTGCATGATATAAAAATAGTTATTTTCTGCCAAAAAAGTAGCAATTTTTTCATCCACAATCGTCTGCATATTTGCCGGTACTACTGGCATGCGGAAACTATGCTTGCCTAATGTCACCGTCGTATCACATTCAGAACGACTGTTCACGATACATTTATTGGGAATCAATTGGATATCTTCGTAATCAAAAACTTTCATATCAAACATGCAAACCATCCTCCGTGTTTATCACATTTAGTAAGGCATTCCATTTCAATGCCCATAGTACTGTAGCGCAGAATTTTAGAGAAAGCAATAGAATTTCCTTGCAAAATGAGTTTATTAAAGCATAATGTTCGGGTTTTACTCTTTTCATTCCCAAACTTACTGATGATTTGATGAAAAAACCGAAAATCTTGTTTTACTAAAAGAAAAGCCA
This sequence comes from Enterococcus sp. 2201sp1_2201st1_C11_2201SCRN_220225, assembly GCF_040925905.1. Lineage (NCBI taxonomy): Bacteria > Bacillati > Bacillota > Bacilli > Lactobacillales > Enterococcaceae > Enterococcus > Enterococcus sp. 2201sp1_2201st1_C11_2201SCRN_220225. The sequence goes on along the minus strand of NZ_JBCOJC010000011.1, from coordinate 20,475 downwards.
AAAGAGCTTATTTCCTCCAATCTACTACTTCAACCCACAAAAAAGACCGCTCCTGAAAAAGGAATCGGTCTCATTTCAAATGTTCTTTGTAAAATTTTTAAGGCAAATCATTCCCCGCTGCTAAATAAATCCCGTACCAGTCTTCTCGGCTTAAGACGACCTCACTAGCTTTGGCGATTTCTTCAATCCGGCCTAAATTCATGGTGCCAGCAATCACTTGCATATTGGCTGGATGACGCAAAATCCACGCAGAAGCAATTCCTGTTTTCGTGGTGTGGTATTTGTCTGCCATCTCTTCTAAGACTTTATTTAATTCCGGGAACTTGTCATTGTCCACAAAGACCCCTTCAAAGAACCCGTACTGATAAGGTGACCAAGCTTGAATGGTCATGTCATTCATGCGGGAAAATTCCAAAACCCCATCATCATGATCGACACTTCTTGGATCTGTCATATTCACATGGAGACCAAAATCCACCATGCCTGTGTGCATCACGCCAAATTGCAACTGGTTAATAATCAGCGGTTGACGTACATATTTTTGCAATAATTCAATTTGACGGGAGTATTGATTGCTGACACCAAAGTATTTGACTTTGCCTGCTGCCGCCAATTGATCAAAAGCCGCCGCTACTTCTTCTGGTTCCATTAAAGTATCAGGACGGTGCAATAATAAACTATCCAAATAATCGACTTTCAAGCGTTTCAAGCTATCTTCTACAGATTGGATGATATGCTCTTTGGAAAAATCATACATCACACCAGGGACAATGCCGCATTTTGACTGTAAGAAAATATCTTCTCGTTTGTACTGGGTTTGGGCAAAGGCCTCGGCAAAAATCGTTTCACATTTTCCCCCGCCATAAATATCCGCATGGTCAAAGAAATTAATCCCGTTTGCCATGGCGGTTTCAATGACTGCCACTGGATCTTTCGCCTCCGTAATTCGCATGCAGCCTAAGATTACAGCGGGAACTCCAATCTCATTAGGGCCTAAATTGACTTGTTTCATGTTTTTTCCTCCTTCGATTGATTTCTCCTTTAGTGTAGCATAATTAAGCAAAAAGGCGTTCAAATCTCGCTGATTATCTACCGATAGAAAATCGCTATTTTCTGAATCTATCAAAAAAAACGATAATTAAGAGCATAATCTCAGTGTTATACTTCATTTATTGGTATAGTCATCACAGCAATAAAATTTTTTCAAAAAAGGACGGATTAAATATGGAAAATAACGTTAAAAATTCCCCAAAAGAGTTTTGGGCACTACTCATCATCCCCATGGAAATGATCTTAGGAAATCTATTAGGAAAAATCCCAGCTATTAAAGCAAGCCCTAATTTTTCATTAGCTCTGGTCATTTTTTTAGCAATTGTAGCTTTTTTAATTACCATCATCAGCTTTCGTAAATTTCTGGCTAGCCAATGGCGTTTGTATTGGACGAAATGGGGATGGCTGAAATTTTTAATTAATATCGGGTTAGTCTTTTTGGCCGCCCTGGTTTTAAAATGGACTCGATTTGGAATGGAAAGTTTGACTATCAGTACAAAACAACTGTTGATTTCCAGTGGTATCAATATTTTGATCACCGCAATTCCACCGTTTTTAGCCGCTTTTGCTGAAGAAATCACTTTCCGTTATTTGCTTTTTGGCAAAATCAACCAACGCACTTTGAAAGTGATTATGTTCTTTGTCTCTTCTGCTTTATTTGGTTTGGCTCACTTGGCTAACTTTAACTTTGATGTGGTTCAAACCATTCCTTATATGATTCTAGGCGGTTACTTTGCCTTGATTTACTTCTTTTACGATAATATTTGGGGTTCAATATTCACCCACTGGATGTTTAATTCCATGAATATCGTCTGGCCCGCCTTGGTCATGATTTTCCAAGGGATTACCATGAAATAACCCACTGCAATCGATGGAACACTGCTTACACCCGTACTAAACAGCAAACAAAAAGACCAGCCACTTCAGCGGAAAAATGGAAGTGGCTGGTCTTTTCAATTGTTAAGCCTATTTCAGCGCTTTTGCCCCAATGTCTTTGCGATAAAACATCTTAGGCAAGTCTGCTACAGCTAAAGTGTGATAAACTTTTTGGCGAGCTTCTGACAAAGTTTCTCCCTGTGCTTCCACTAAGAAAATCCGTCCTCCATTGGCCACCAGCTGATTTTTCTCTTCTGCTACTCCGGCATAATAAACCGCTACCTCGGAATTGGCGATTTTAGGTAGGACCATTCCTTTTTCATAAGTTCCAGGATAGCCTTCTGCCGCTACTACTACACCAAAAGTTGCCTCCTCGCTCCAAGTCAAAACCGGTTCTTCGTCTTGTAACAATGCTGTGATGATGTCTGCTAGACTGCTGGTTAAACGAGGCAGGACCACTTGGGTTTCTGGATCCCCAAAGCGAGCGTTAAATTCAATGACTTTGGCTCCTTCTTTAGTGGCGATTAAGCCGGCATACAAAATCCCGGTAAAAGGTGTGCCGTTTTTAATCATGCCTAAAGCTGCTGGTTCCAGTATTTCTGTTACCGCCTGTGCTACCATTTCCACTGGAATTTGCGGTACTGGTGAATAAGCTCCCATCCCCCCGGTATTGGGGCCTAAATCACCGTCGTAAGCTCGTTTGTGGTCTTGGGAAATCACCATGGGATAGACTTTTTCATTGCGCACAAAGGCCAACAAAGAAAATTCTTCTCCGGCTAAAAATTCTTCCACCACTACCCGAGCACCGCTGTCACCAAATTTATTGTCTTCTAACATCTCTGACAATGCCGCAATGGCTTGATCTGTCGTTTCGGCCACTACGACGCCTTTTCCGGCTGCTAGTCCATCGGCTTTGATCACAATTGGCGCACCTTGGGCGATTACATAGGCTTTGGCTGCTTCAAATTCCGTAAATGTCTGATGTTTCGCTGTAGGAATTTGATTTTTCAGCATAATTTGTTTGGCAAAGTCCTTGGAACCTTCGATTTTGGCAGCGGCTTTTTTCGGCCCAAAGGCTTTTAGTCCTGCTGCTTCAAAATCATCCACAATGCCGGCGGCTAGTGGAGCTTCTGGTCCCACAAAAGTCCAATCAATGGCTTCTTTTTGACAGAAAGTAATCAACCCTTGGTGGTCGCTTTCTTGTATCGCCACCCGTTCAATGCCATCAGTCTGCATCCCGGGATTGCCGGGAGCACAAAAGACCATACTGACTTTAGGATCATTTTTTAATTTTTTGGCGATGGCATGCTCCCGACCGCCGCTTCCTACCACGAGTAATTTCAACAATTCCCGCTCCTTTCAAAACACCCTACACTAGTTTAATGTCTAAAATGGCGCACCTTGGTGAAGACCATGGCGATCCCGGCTTCATCTGCTGCCTCAATGGAAAGCTGATCTTTGATACTGCCTCCAGGTTGCACAATGGCTTTAATCCCATGAGCCGCTGCATATTCTACGCTGTCAGCCATAGGGAAGAATGCGTCTGAGGCTAAGACTGCGCCTTCTAGTAAGCCAGCTTCTTCGGCTTGCTGAATGGCAATTTTCACTGAGCCTACCCGGTTCATTTGACCGGCACCAATGCCGGCTGTTTGATGTTCATTGGCCACCACAATGGCATTGGATTTCACGTGTTTCACGGCTTTCCAAGCAAATTCCAGGGCTTTACGCTCTTCTTTAGTAGGTTGGCGTTTGGTAACCACTTCCCAATCCTCTGCCTTTTCAGCTAGCACATCTTGGTCTTGGACTAAAAGTCCCCCTAAAACTGAAACTTTTTCACTGGCCGTACTATGATCTTTTTGACTAAAGTCTAATGTCATCAAGCGTAGGTTTTTCTTAGCACTAAGGACATCAAAAGCCGCTTCATCAAAGGAAGGGGCAATGATGATTTCCAAGAAGAGTTTGTGCATTTTTTCCGCCGTAGCCAGATCAATGGGGCGATTGGCCACTAAAATCCCGCCAAAAATGGACACTGGATCGGCAGCATAGGCGTAGTCATAAGCCGCTTCAATGGTCTCACCGGTACCGATGCCACAAGGGTTCATGTGTTTTAATGCCACCACTGTGGGTTCACTGAATTCTCTAGCAATTCGTAAAGCAGCATCCGCATCTTTAATATTGTTGTAAGACAATTCCTTGCCGTGAAGTTGTTTGGCTTGGGCAATGGAATAAGAAACCGGTAGTGCGTCTTGATAAAAAGTAGCGTTTTGATGGCTGTTTTCCCCATAGCGTAAAGATTGCTTCAAATCATAGGTCAAGGTCAATTTTTCTGGCTCTTTTTCCCCTACTAAGTCGGTTAAGTAGCCGGCAATCAACGCATCGTAAGCCGCAGTATGGCGGAAGACTTTGGCTGCTAAATATTTGCGAGTGGCTAATGTCGTGCCCCCGTTTTGTAATTCTTCTAAGACTAAGGCGTAATCAAGAGGATCCACCACTACCGCCACAGAAGCAAAGTTTTTTGCCCCCGAACGCAACATAGAAGGACCACCGATATCAATGTTTTCAATGGCATCGGCTTCCGTTACCTCTGGCTTTTCAATGGTCTCTTTAAAAGGATACAGGTTCACTACCACCACATCAATTTCGGTAATGTCATGTTTTTTCATAGCTTCCATGTGGCTAGCTAAATCCCGGCGACCTAAAAGCCCGCCGTGAATTTTTGGATGCAAAGTTTTGACCCGGCCATCCATCATTTCCGGAAAACCGGTGACTTCTTCAATGGCTAAGGTAGCGACACCAGCTTCGTCTAAGGCTTTTTTAGTTCCTCCCGTAGAAATGATTTCCAGTCCCGCTGCAACCAGACCTTTGGTAAAGTCTACTACGCCAGTTTTATCAGAAACACTAATCAGTGCACGTTTTTTCATGAATTACTCTCCTTTTTTAAACATTCGGCGATCACTTTCGGATAGAGCTGATGCTCCACTTGATGAATTTTGGCTTCTAAACTTGCTAAAGTATCGGCTTTTTCCACCAGAACTGCTTCTTGGGCTACAATCGGCCCAGTATCTAGGCCACAGTCCACATAATGCACGGTAACACCGGTGATTTTCACTCCATAGTCAAAAGCTTCTTGAATCCCGTGAAGGCCGGGAAAACTTGGCAGTAAAGAAGGATGAATATTTAAAATCCGCTTCGGAAAAGCTTCGATAATGTCTTTACTTAAAATCCGCAAGTAACCGGCTAAAATCACAAAATCAATTGCTTGTTCTTGCAATAACTCCAGTAAGGCGGCTTCATAGGCTTCCTTGCTCCCTTGTTCTTTCACCGTAAAACTAAAAGACGGGATCTGATGCTTGTTAGCTCGCTGTAAAACAAAGGCTTCGTGGTGATTGGCAAACACCATGGCTAATTCTCCGGGGATTTCCCCCGCTTCCCAAGCCTTGACAATGGCTTCAAAATTGCTTCCATTACCAGAAGCTAACACCGCAAATCTCATAGTGACCCCTTAAAGGTGATAGCCGCCGGATTTTTAGTCACTTGACCAATCTCGTAGCACACTTCCCCTAGTTTTGTCAAGTTTTCTTTTACCGCGGCAACCTTTTCTGGAGTCACAGCTAAGACCATACCGATGCCCATATTAAAGATTTCATACATTTCCATCTCTGGAATTTCGCCGTATTTTGCCAAAGCATCGAAAACTGGCAAGACTGGCCATGTGCCTAAGGTAATCTCTGCACTAAGGCCTTCTGGCAACATCCGGGGAATATTTTCCACAAAGCCGCCGCCGGTAATATGAGAAATCCCATTGACTAACTCGGCTTTGACTAATGGCAACAACGTCTCCACATAAATCCGGGTTGGGGTCAATAAAACTTCTCCCAAGGTTTGCCCCTCAAATTCTGGCAACTGACTCGTGAGGGTAAAATCATTTTGCTCAAAGAAAACTTTTCGGACTAAGGAAAAACCATTGGAATGAACCCCAGAGCTGGTAAGTCCTAATAAAACATCCCCGGCTTTGATTTTATCCCCTGTGACCAACTGGCTTTTTTCAGCAATCCCCACCGCAAAGCCTGCCAAATCATAGTCTGCTTCGTCATACATGCCCGGCATTTCTGCCGTTTCACCGCCGATTAAGGCAGCCCCAGCTTCCACACAACCACTAGCAACTCCCGCCACTACTTGTTCCAAGCGAGCCGGCACGTTTTTGCCAGTGGCAATATAATCTAGAAAATACAGCGGTTCTGCACCTTGGGCCACAATGTCATTGACACACATGGCCACACAGTCAATGCCAATGGTGTCGTGTTTGTCGGCTTGGATGGCTAGCATTAATTTCGTGCCCACCCCATCGGTACCTGAAATCAAAACCGGTTCTTTGACTGCAAATTGGCTTAAATCAAAGCAACCACCAAAGCCGCCAATGGCTCCCATGACACCGAGGCGTTCAGTTTTTTTCACATGTTTTTTGATTCGCTCCACTACTTCATAGCCGGCTTCTACATCCACTCCGGCTCTTTGATATGCGTTTGCCATGATTTTCCTCTTTTCTTAGTTAAAAAATGAGACTTTTTCTTTTAAGGAAGCCTGATATTGTTCTTCGTAATCGTACAGCGGCGTTGGATAGTCTCCGTTGAAATAAGCCATACACAAACCAGAGTAAGGTGCATCAAAATCCAACCCAATGGCTTCAATCAAGCCTTCTTCACTTAAAAAGCTTAAAGAAGCCGCCCCGATACACTCCCGAATTTCATCTACTGTGTGATTGGCGGCAATCAGTTCTTTTCTAGTCTGAATATCAATGCCGTAAAAACAAGGATATTTCAATGGTGGCGACGCAATCCGCACGTGAACTTCCAAGGCCCCGGCTTCTTTTAACAGCTGAACAATCCGTCGACTGGTCGTGCCCCGGACAATGGAATCATCCACCATAATCACTTTTTTACCGGCGACCACTCCCCGCACGGCTGAAAGCTTCATGCGCACCCCTTGTTCTCGCAATTCCTGAGTGGGCTGAATAAACGTCCGGGCGATGTATTGATTTTTTACCAAACCTTGCTCGTAAGGAATCCCTGAAGCTTCAGCATAACCACTGGCAGCAGACAGTGAAGAATTAGGTACGCCGATGACCATATCCGCATCAACTGGCGCTTCTTGAGCCAAAATCCGGCCCATGTTTTTCCGGGCGGTGTGGACATTGACACCAGCAATATTAGAATCCGGGCGGGCAAAGTAAATGTATTCCATGGAACAAATGGCGTGTTGGGTATCGGTGGTAAAGTGATCCACCGTAAAACCTTCGTCATTAATAATAATGATTTCTCCCGGCTGCACATCTCGCACAAAGTCCGCGCCGATTACTTCTAAAGCACAGGTCTCAGAAGCAATTACATAGGCGCCGTTTTTCATCTGACCAATTGCTAGCGGTCGAAAGCCATTGGCATCAAGGGCCGCTACCATGCAGTCTTCCCGCATGAGGATGTAAGCAAAGCCCCCTTGAACGGTATTTAGGGCTTCTTTTAGTTTATCTAACCAAGTCGTAGCCCGAGAACGACGAATCAAGTGCATTAAAATTTCCGTATCCGAGTTGGAATGAAAAATTGCACCATCGGCTTCTAATTCTCGTCGTAAACTTTTGGCATTGGTCAAATTGCCATTGTGGGCCAAGCCACAGGAACAATCGTAAAATTTAAAGAGAAAAGGCTGGATATTGTCCACACTGCCATTACCCGCTGTGGCATAACGCACGTGGCCAATCGCCGCATTGCCCTTTAATTTTTGCAAGTCCCGATCATCTTTAAAAACTTCTGATAATAAGCCTAAATCACGATAACCATGCAGTACTCCGGCATCATTTGAAACGATGCCGGCTCCTTCTTGCCCCCGGTGTTGCAAAGAATGCAGACCGAAATAAGTCACGCTAGACGCTTCCGGATGTCCCCACACACCGAAAATCCCACACTCTTCATTTAAACTTTTTACTTCATAAGACATGGAATGGCTTCCTCCCATAATTCCTTGGCAGTGCTAGTATTTAGACTGATTGCCCCATTATTTCCATTGATGGTAATCACACCATTGTCCACGACTTCTCCTGCCAGTACCGCTTGTGGTACCAACGCTTCAAAGGCTGCTTGATCGGCCGGTCTAACTGAAAGTACGAAGCGTGACTGGGTTTCTGAGAAGAAATTTTCTTTTGGCATGTCCAGTGTCGCTTTAAGACCAAGATTGTTTTTAAAACAACTTTCTGCTAAAGCCACGGCCAAGCCCCCTTCTGAACAGTCATGGGCACTGGCTACGACCCCTGCTTGAATGGCTTGTAACACCAAATCTTGATGGGCTTTTTCTTGGGCTAAGTCAAAGTCCATTAAACGACCTTCAATGCGCCCCAGTTGCATTTTTTGCAATTCAGAACCGTTAAAGTCTCCTCGGGTTTCCCCTAAGACATAAACCAAATCCCCACTTTCTTTAAAGTCTTGGGTGGTCACATGTGCCAATTCTTTAACCAGACCCACCATGCCGATCATCGGTGTTGGGTAAATCGCTTTGCCGTCTGTTTCATTGTACATGGATACATTCCCGGAAATTACCGGCGTGTTCAATGTGCGACAAGCTTCCGCTAACCCGTCTGCCGAAGTCCACAATTCCCAGAAGCCTTCAGGTTTGTCTGGAGAACCGTAGTTTAAACAGTCAGTAATGGCTAAGGGTTGTCCGCCACTAGCCACGATATTACGAGCCGCTTCCGCTACTGCAATTTGACCGCCGATTTCAGGATTCAAATAAAGATAGCGAGCATTGCAGTCGGTGGTCATGGCTAAAGCTTTATTGGTTCCCCGTACCCGCAAAACTGCTGCATCAGAGCCGGGTAAAACTACCGTATTGGTGCGCACTTGAGCGTCATAGGTTTCGTAAATTGATTTTTTCGAAGCAATGGTTGGTTGTTGCAATAACGCGATAAAAGTCGCCGTAGCATCATTTACCACCGGCTTGAAATCTTTCATCGCCGCAAATTCTTTAATCCGTGCCGGCTCTGTGTATTCTTTGTAATAAGTTGGCGCATCTTCTGCCAAAGCATCCACAGGCAAGTTTGCCACTTCCACACCTTTGTGATACAAACGGTATTGCCCGTCATCCGTTACCTCCCCAATGGTTACCGCGTCTAAATCGTATTTATGGAAGAGTTCCACCACTTGGTCTTCGGCACCTTTTTTAACACAGATCAACATCCGTTCTTGGGATTCTGAGAGCATCATTTCGTAAGGTGTCATGCCGGTTTCCCGTTGAGGCACATCGTCTAAGTACAATTTCAAACCGGAACCAGCTTTTGAAGCCATTTCGGAACTAGAAGAAACCAATCCCGCAGCCCCCATGTCTTGAATCCCCACTAAGATGTCGCTGTGGTCTAAAATCAATTCCAAACAAGCTTCCAACAAGAGTTTTTCCATAAAAGGATCCCCTACTTGGACTGCTGAACGCTGTTGTTCTTCCCCTTCTGAAAATTCTTCTGAAGCAAACGTCGCCCCGTGAATTCCGTCCCGGCCGGTTTTCGCCCCCACGTACATAATGGCGTTGCCCACACCTTTTGCTTGGCCTTTTTGAATGTCTTTGTGGTCAATCAAGCCGACACACATGGCATTAACTAATGGATTGCCGGCATAGCAAGGATCAAAAGCGACTTCTCCGCCTACTGTGGGAATGCCGATACAGTTGCCGTAACCAGAAATTCCGGCAACCACTTCTTCTACTAAGTATTTGGTACGATCATTATCTAATTCCCCAAAACGCAGAGAGTCTAGTACCGCAATGGGACGCGCCCCCATGGAAAAGATATCCCGGATAATGCCGCCGACACCGGTTGCTGCCCCTTCATAAGGTTCCACAGCAGAAGGGTGGTTGTGGCTTTCTGCTTTAAAGACCACCGCTTGTCCGTCGCCGATATCGACAATTCCGGCACCTTCACCAGGTCCTTGTAAGACTTGGGGACCTTCAGTAGGAAACTTGCGTAAAACCGGTTTGGAATTTTTATAAGAACAATGCTCACTCCACATTACCGAAAACAAACCAGTTTCCGTGTAGTTTGGCAAACGATTTAAAATATCTTCTGAAATCATGCGATATTCTTCATCGGTTAAGCCCCATTGTGCATAAATTCGTTGATCTTTGATTTCTTGAGGTGTTGGTTCTAAGTTCGTCATTTGGTCACAGACACCTTTCCAAAGTTTTTCAAAATTGAAGCAAAGAAACGCTTGCCGTCAGCAGAGCCTAATAACTCTTCCATCGCTCGTTCCGGATGGGGCATCATCCCCAAAACATTGCCTTGTTTATTGACGATACCTGCAATATTTTCCATACTGCCGTTAATGTCTTCTTCATAAGTAAAGACGATTTGATTGTTGGCTTTTAATTCTGCTAACGTTTCTTCGTCACAAATATAATTTCCTTCTCCGTGAGCTACCGGAATTTGAATCACTTCATTTTCGGCGTATTCGCTGGTAAAGTTCGTTTGATTGTTCACCACTTTTAAGGGTGTGGTTTTGCAAATAAAATGTAAGGACTTGTTTCGAATCAAAGCCCCCGGTAACAGTCCTGCTTCTGTTAAAACTTGGAACCCATTACAGGTGCCAAAGACTGGTTTGCCTTCTTTGGCAAAGCGGATAACTTCGGCCATAATCGGTGAAAAACGGGCAATGGCGCCACAACGAAGATAATCCCCGTAAGAAAAGCCCCCAGGCAACAAGACCCCATCAAAACCTTCCAGACTTGTGGCATCGTGACGGACATATTCCGCCTCGGCTCCCATAATCTCTTGAATTGCCCATAACATATCCATGTCACAGTTGGATCCAGGAAAGACAATCACTGCAAATTTCATTTTAGGCTTCCTCCATCTCCAGGATTTCAAAACGATAGGTTTCCATATTGACGTTGGCTAATAATTTATCACAGACCGCTTCAATCATTTCTTCTACCGGACGATCTGATTTTGCCACTTTGATTTCAAAGTATTTGCCAATGCGGATTTCCTCAATTTCCTCATAGCCCATCCGATGCACAGCACCTTTAACGGCTTCTCCTTGAGGGTCCAAAACTGATTCTTTGTACGTTACATAGACTTTTACGAAATACATGATGAAATTCCTTTCTCTAATGGGTTATTTGCTTAAGCGAGCCAATACTTCTTGATACACGGGAACCAAATCCCCTAAATCACGACGGTAGATGTCTTTGTCTAAATGACTGTTTGTCTTCATATCCCACAGACGGCAAGTATCCGGTGAGATTTCATCCGCTAATAAAATCGTGCCAGCCGGTGTGCGTCCCACTTCAATTTTAAAGTCGATTAATTTGATGTCTGCTTTGGCAAAGAGTTTGATCAATGCTTGATTGACTTTACGCGCCAAGTTTTTGATGACTTTAATCTCTTCTTTTTCTGCAATTTCTAGGGCCAATACATGATCGTCATTAATGAAAGGATCATCGAGACGATCTTCTTTGTAATAAAACTCCACAACGGGAAACGGTAAGCTGGTGCCTTCAGGAATATCCAAGCGTTTGGAAAAACTTCCCGCCGCCGTGTTCCGAACCACCACCTCTAAGGGAATGATGGACACTGAATTGACCAATTGTTCGGTTTTTGAAATCTTTTCGATAAAATGAGAAGGAATTTCTTCGGCTTTTAGGGCTTCAAAAATTAAAGAAGTGATTTGATTGTTTAGTTCTCCTTTGCCCACAACCACATCCTTTTTTACACCGTTTAGGGCAGTGGCTTGATCCAGATACTCCACCCACAAGACTCCTGGTTGGTCAGTCTTAAATAGTTTTTTTGCTTTCCCTTCATAGAGCAATTCCTGTTTTTCCATGACGCACCTCTTTTAGAATTAACGAACCTTACATAAACCCGCTTAATCGTTCGTCTTTTTATCACATTTATTGTAACAAGCCCAAATTTAGCGGTCAATAAAATTCTTGATATTGTTCTCACAAACCGCAGTTATCGTTCGTGTTTTAAACGGACACAAAAAAGCCGAGAATAAATTCTCGGCTACTTTCTATCGCTTATTTTCGACAAGCATTTCTCCTGATTAAAAAGGTAAGGCACGCACATGCCACTTTGGTACAAGATTTTTCTTAGCGATTCAAACTTGCTCCGCCACCTGCTTGCATCACATTACGGATTTCACTTTCAGAGACCAAATTCAAATCCCCTTGAATGGTTAATTTCAGCACACTTGCTGCAATGGCAAAGTTAATCATTTCTTGGTCGTCAAATTCATGCAACACACCATGAACCAATCCCGCACCAAAGGCATCCCCAGCTGCTACCCCTTCCATCACGTGCATTTGATAGACGGGGCTTTCACTAAATTCACCATTTTGCAATAACAAGCCCATCCAACGGCTGTCTTCTACTGAATGAATGTCTCGCAAGACACTGGCTACGGTTTGGCAACGAGGATAGCGTCGTGTCACTTCTAGCATTCCTTTTTTAAAGCTTTCTTTTTGGCTGATGCCAGTTGCCATATTACCATCGAAGGCTTTAATTCCTAGAGCCGCTTCAAAGTCTTCGTCGTTGGCGATACAAATGGATACATAGTGCATTAAGCGATCCATAACTTTTTGAGCCGTCTTCGCAGACCACATTTTCCCACGATAGTTCAAATCACAGACTACAGGAATCTCATGGGCCACACAATATTCACAAGCATCCACTACCGCTTGTTCCGTTTCTGGGGAAATTGCCGGCGTAATCCCGGAAAAATAAAACATCCCCACGTCTTTTAACAAGTTTTCCCAGTTAAATTCACTGGCCTTAACTTTCGCCAAGGCACTATCTTTTCGGTCATAGACCACGTTAGTCGAACGAACGCTGGCACCTTTTTCAAAGAAATAAATTCCTAGGCGGCCTGCTCCTCGTAAAACTTTACTTGCATCTACACCGTAACGTCGCAAAGTGCCTACCGCCGCATCCCCTAGTAAATTATCAGGGAACTTACTCAAGTATTGGCTGTCATTGCCTAATAAAGCCAAAGACACCGCCACATTCGCCTCAGCACCACCATAGGCTGCCTCAAAAGAATTCGCTTGTAAAATCCGCTCATTGGCTTCTGGTTTCAAGCGCAACATCATTTCACCGAAAGTTAAAACTTTCATTCAAAACATCTCCTTAAATCTCTTCACTACCTTTAGTAGTATAGCACAAAGGAAATAACTGGACTAAAATTTCTTGATCCTTTCATGAAGCGTTTACAAACGACTTTTTTTCTGCTATATTACCATTGTAAAGGTGAAAGCTTAGGAGGATTTTCGTATGCTAGAAAAATCAGTAACCATTGAAAGTTTTTTAAGTGCCCTTTCCCCAGAAGACAAACGGCAGTTGCTTAATGATCTTTTAGCAGTGGCAGAAGTCTATCGCCAAAATAAGAACCGCTCTTTTTATACTTTGCACAAGCTTAAAATGCACCGGCATCCCGTGGAATGTCGCAAGCGAACCTTGCAATACCGCAACCAACACAATGATGAGTTGGTAATCACCCAAACTCACGAGCAACATCTCTTTAAAAATCGTTACCATTTTAAAGTGTACTTTAATTTTGAAGAACGGGACTTTTCCTTTGTGGAAGCCCTCTTATACGCCTTGCGTCAAGAGCTGGCTCCTTCTTATCATCAAGTCCTCTATGCTTAATAAATCAAAAACATGCTGTGACAATAGTTGGGTCACCGTCCTACGAACCGAACAATACCAAACGTGAGACGCAAGCAAAAGAAGGGTATCTTCCATTAAAAATCATTGGAAGATACCCTTCTTTTCATTGCTAAAAATCTTAAACGCTGCCTAACCTTGATTTCATCAAGCTAAGGCAACGTAATTCGCTTTTTCTCTTTTCACGTATGGTAATGTTCTCTCTTCGGACTAAGCCACAAAAAATGTCACAATTTTTTATCATCCGAATCTTTTTATCAATAAAAATTAAATGTTCGTTGTATATCATTTAGGGAATACTTATGTCACGGTCCCTTTTTTAATTTTCTTGATACACTACAGAAAAAACTTCAAAAACCACCAACATCTCTTCACTAAAGACAAAGCCTTCTTCTGCGCCGCTGAATTGAAAAGCTCGACGGTGATTTTCTTGCCAAGAAGCTAAATTTTCATCTTCTCCTTCTAGGGAGCACAATTCAAAGGTCATTTCATTAAAAGGTAGAATTTCCACTCTAGTCGTTTCAATCACACCTTTGGGTACCCCATCCCAGGTGGTCACAATGGACAAATCACCTGCTTTTGGTAGTTCTTCATTGGCGTATTCATATGCCAAATAGCTAGAAGTAGTCCCAGTTTTTTGACGGGAAAGCACCAGCTCCAATAAAGAAGCGGCCAGTTCTTCGTTGTAGCCAAAGAAAAAACACTCTTTATACTCTTGCGTCTGTGCTTTATCTACAGTGCTGAGATATCTTTGCCAAAAAGCTTTTACATCATTCATTCCAAACTCCTCTTAAAAGAAAAGCCAGACCATTGTGGGCCTGGCTGATTTCTGATTTCTTATTTTTTATTCACCTAAGCCAATTCGAGCAAAAATCTCATCCACATTGCGTAAATGATAGTTGTAATCAAAGGCTTCGTCAATGTCTTCATTACTTAAAACAGCAGTAATCTGTTCGTCTTCTTCCAGTAACGGTCTAAATGCTGTTTGATGATCCCACGCAAAAGCTGTTTTAGGCTGAACCAAATCATAAGCGGCTTCTCTGGTCATGCCTTTGTCGATTAATTTCAACATCACTCGTTGGCTGTAAATCAAACCAAACGTCGCATTCATATTCCGTTTCATATTTTCAGGGAAGACCGTCAAGTTTTTGACGATATTACCAAAGCGATTCAACATATAGTTTAACAAAATCGTAGTGTCTGGTACGATGATTCGCTCTGCTGAAGAATGGGAAATATCCCGTTCATGCCACAATGGCACATCTTCATAAGCCGTTAACATATGGCCTCTAACCACGCGAGCCAAGCCACACATGTTTTCGGAACCGATTGGGTTGCGTTTATGAGGCATCGCCGAAGAACCCTTTTGTCCTTTGGCAAAGTATTCTTCCACTTCCCGAGTTTCAGATTTTTGCAACCCACGGATTTCAGTAGCAAAACGTTCAATAGACGTGGCAATCAATGCCAAAGCGGCAAAATATTCCGCGTGTAAATCCCGGGGCAAAACTTGAGTAGAAATTTCTTGGGCCCGAATGCCAAGTTTGTCACAGACATATTCTTCAATAAATGGCGGGATATTGGCAAAGGTTCCCACTGCACCAGAGATTTTGCCGGATTCCACACCACGAGCCGCATGTTCAAAGCGTTCGATATTGCGTTTCATTTCGGAATACCAAGTAGCTAATTTCAAACCAAATGTAGTCGGTTCAGCGTGAACCCCATGAGTTCGTCCCATGCAGACAGTGTATTTGTGTTCTTTGGCTTTATTGGCGATGATTTCTAAAAAGTTTTGCAAATCTTTTCGTAAAACATCGTTGGCTTGTTTTAATAAATAACCGTAAGCTGTGTCCACCACATCGGTACTGGTCAAACCATAATGCACCCATTTTCGTTCTTCGCCTAAAGACTCGGAAACTGCCCGGGTAAAGGCTACTACATCGTGGCGGGTGGATTCTTCAATTTCTAAAATTCGGTCAATGGAAAATGTCGCTTTTTCCCGAATTTTCGCCACATCTGCTTTGGGGATTTCTCCTAGTTCCGCCCAGGCTTCATCGGCTAAAATTTCCACTTCTAACCACGCTTGGTAACGATTTTGATCAGTCCAAATACTGCTCATTTCAGGTCGTGAATAACGTTCTAACATGCCAGTTCTCCTTTTAATCCCAGATTCCGGTCTGGTAGATTTCTTCTAACGTTTCATACATATCATTCGTCAAAATGGTGATATGTCCCATTTTACGTCCGGTTTTTGCTTCTTTTTTGCCGTAATAATGGAATTGCCAGTTTGGCTTCAACTCAATCAAATCATAGGTTTCTTCCAAGTGTTCCCCTAAGATATTGACCATCACCGCTTCATTTAGCAATTTCACTTTTGGCAACGGCCAGCCACAAATCCCTCGAATGTGGGCGTCGAATTGGCTCAGATTACAAGCTTCAATGGTGTAATGACCAGAATTATGAGGCCGAGGGGCTAGTTCATTGACGTAAATGCCACCGGCTTTCGTCAAAAACATCTCAATGGCCAAACAGCCCCGTAGATCTAGTGCTTGGGCGATTTGTTTGGCAATTCGTGCCGCTTCTTCCGCCACTTCTGGGGCCACTCGAGCGGGCGCAATGGTCTCATGTAAAATATTGTTTCGGTGGATATTTTCCACTACTGGAAAAGTGGTATACGTTTCTCCATTCCCCGCTACCATCACCGACAGTTCCTTTTCAAAAGGAATCCAGGCTTCCAATTCACAAGTGCCTTCTCGCAGTAAATTCATAGAAGGCGCTAAGTCAGCTGTACTGTATAAAACGTATTGTCCTTTGCCGTCATAGCCTCCTCGAGTGGTTTTCAAAACACAAGGAAAACCAATACGATCAATGGCATCTTGAATATCTGTCGGATTGATTACCACTTCATAAGGCGCAATCACTACATTATTGTCTTCTAAAAAGCTCTTTTCCAATAAACGGTCTTGGGTAATTGCCAACAAATCCGTTCCTTGAGGCACATTGGCAAAAGGCAAAATATTATTTAATGCTTCCACACTAACATTTTCAAATTCATAGGTGATGACTTCACAGCGTTTGGCCAATTCTCCTAAAGCCAAAATATCTTCATAGGCCGCCACAATATGCCAGTCCGCCACTTGAGCTGCCGGGCAATCTTCTGTGGGATCCAAAACTCCTACTCGAAAACCCATTTCTTTGGCGCTAATGGCCATCATTCGTCCTAATTGTCCCCCGCCTACGATGCCAATGACAGCACCAGGTTTTAATGCCTTAACCAAGTTGATCACTACTTTCCATTACGGTTTGGCGCATTTCTTCCCGCTTTCTGGTAAGACGCTGCGCAATATCTAAATCATACATGGAAAGCATCTGCGCCGCAAGTAGCCCGGCGTTGGTTGCGCCAGCTTTTCCAATGGCAGTGGTGGCCACCGGTACTCCCCCAGGCATTTGCACGATGGACAACAATGAATCCAAGCCGTTTAATGTTCGGGATTGCACCGGCACACCGATTACCGGCAATGTGGTTTTCGCCGCTACCATTCCCGGTAAATGAGCTGCTCCTCCAGCACCTGCGATAATGACTTTCAAGCCATTGTCTCGGGCAGTTTCCGCAAATTCAAACATTAAATCCGGAGTTCGGTGGGCAGACACCACCTTTTTTACATAAGAAATTCCTAATTCATCCAAACTTTCACAGGCATATTGCATCGTCTCCCAATCAGAAGTGCTACCCATGATGACTGCCACTTGTGCTTCCATTCCTTTACTCCTTTGCGCTCAGGCTGTTAGCCTTTAAGCTCATTGATTTGCTTTTATTTTAGCAATGGAAAAGAAAAGTGTCAAAGGAATGTCGAATGATAAAATCAATATTACATTTAATATTCGTCTTTTATCCGAATACATTTTCTTTGTCAAGAACTGTTTAGAAAGACAATCACAGTCTACAAAAAAACTGCCAGTTTCCTGACAGTTTTTTATCTAGATTGCTTCTGTTTGCCGATCTTCTAAAACGACTTCTTCCTTCACTCCATTAAAAATCAAATTCAAAACAATCGCCGCAAGAGAACTCATCACAATGCCATTTCCCGTAAACATTTGCAAAGTTTCAGGCATTTTGCCGAAAAGTTGAGGCATGACGTTAAAGCCCAGTCCGAAACCTAAAGATACCGCAATGATCAATAAGTTCTTATCATTGGTAAAGTCAGTTTTAGATAGCATGCGCATTCCTTGCACCGCCACACTACCAAACATAATCAACATCCCTCCACCTAAAACAGGTTCCGGAATGATTTGGGCCAAAGCCCCGATCTTAGGAAATAGCCCCAGAATGATTAAGAAGGCCGCCGAAAAATAAATTGGTTTTTTCGTTTTAATACCAGAAAGTTGTACCAAACCAACGTTTTGAGAAAAACCAGTATAAGGAAAGGTATTGAAAATTCCGCCGAGAACTACTGCCAAACCTTCTGCTCGATAGCCCCGTTTCAGATCATCTTCTTTAATCGGTTTGCCCACGATGTCGCCTAATGCGAAGTACACCCCAGTGGATTCCACCATGCTGACAATGGAAATGATAATCATCAATAAAATCGACCAAATATCAAAGGTCGGTTTCCCAAAGTAAAAAGGTTGTGGCACGTGAAATACCGGTGCATGACCAATGGCCGCAAAGTCCACCATACCCATAAAATAAGCCAACAAACTACCGCCGACTAAACCAATCAGCACTGAAATCGAACGGATAAATCCTTTGGCAAAGACTTGCACGCCGATGATTAAAGCGATGGTTACAAAGGCCAAAATCAAATTATTCGGATCCCCAAAGCTTGTTGCAGTCGCATCCCCACCGCCCATTTTTGTAATGGCAACGGGAATTAAGGTCAATCCGATGACTGTAATTACTGTGCCGGTCACTAGTGGTGGGAATAATTTTTTAATTTTGGAAAAGACGCCTGCGATTAATACTACGAAAACCCCTGCCGCAATAATCGAGCCGTACATAGCGCCGACCCCTTTGTCACTACCAATTAAAATCAAAGGAGCTACCGCTTGAATGGCACAGCCTAAGACAACGGGTAAGCCGATACCGAAAAATTTATTCACCGTCAATTGCAACAGTGTAGCAATGCCACACATAAAAATATCAATGGAAATCAAATAGGTCATTTGAGTTTCGTTAAAGCCTAAGCCTGTGCCAATTAATAAAGGTACCGCCACAGCTCCGGCGTACATAGCCAATAAATGTTGCAAACCTAGTACGGCTGCTTTTCCTGTCTGATTTTCCTTCACTTACGCATCCTCCTCCAAAAACTCCACGTTCCCCGCTGACAATGATTTAATTCGAGCTAATGAGACCACTTTTAAGCCCATTTGTTCTAACAATTCCCGACCATCTTGGAAGGATTTTTCGATTACAATGCCGATTCCTTCCACGTGAGCGCCGGCTTGGCGACACAATTCGATTAATCCTTTGGCCGCTTGACCGTTGGCTAAGAAATCATCCACAATTAGCACATTGTCTTCTTCGGATAAGAACTTCCGCGAGATGGAAATCGTGCTCGTAACTTGTTTAGTAAAGGAATAAACGTCTGCAGTTAGTAATTCTTCATTCATGGTTAAACTTTTAGATTTTCTAGCAAAAACCATGGGGACTTGCAAATATTGGGCCGCATATAATGCAGGAGCAATTCCTGATGCTTCAATAGTCACTACTTTGGTGATTTTCGCTTCCGCAAAGACTTTGGCAAAAGCCCGGCCGATTTGTTCCATTAAAACTGGGTCTACTTGGTGGGTCACAAAACTATCCACTTTCAAGACACCTTCGCCTAAAACGCGGCCATCCGCTTTAATGCGTTCTGTTAATTCCTTCATTTTTGACACTCCTTCATTATTTATAAAAAAACACAGATTCACTTTTTACGGGTCGCAAAAAAGTGTCTGTGCACGTTTTTGCTTATAGTCCGATATTTACGGTATCGGGTAGAGACTGTCGACCAATTACGACGATATATAAGCAGTATCCAATATTTCCCGCAAATTAGGCAGGTATTTATGATGGAAAGTATAACACCCTCCCTGAAAAGTCGCAACAGATTTTCATCATTTTTTCAGGATTTTACTTCCTTAATTGAAACTTTACAACACGAACGTTTGTTTGTATAATGAAGATAACAAAAGTCTGTTTTCTGGATTTATAAGGAGGTTGGCCCCATGACAACAAAACAAGGTCAAATCAAAAAAATCAAACTGATTGCCACAGATCCTCCCTTAGTCTATTTTCAATTAGAAGAAGAGCATTGCTTAATTGCGCGTCACGTCTTAAACTTCTTTTCAGAAGCAAAGCCGGGCATGAAAGCCATAATCTGGGGTCACGTCAATGCTCGGGGACAGTTTATAGTCAGGGGTTATCGACTTTTTGGCAAAACTCAACTGATGGTAGACTTTGAGTTAAGTCCTTATCCTAGTCGCAATGGAGGGAGTCATTGATGAAAGCTAGCGAACTTTTAACCGCTTTAACCTTACCGCAAAAAAAGCAAAACTTACAAGGCATTGCCCAATACCACAAACAGCGTATGCTGCCGATCACCCGGATTCAGCAACAAGAAATCGGGTTGATTTTTATCTCCGAAATCCGCACAGCCCCATTGTCAATGAAAGACTTATTGACCATTTTAATGACCCATCGCAGACTGTCCCTTTATTTACAAACGCCCCATAACGAAGTGAAGCCAATTTACGGCTTTAAAGAACAAGACCAACAGATTATCCTTTAATCGTGAACTTAAAAGGGACCGTGACATAAGTATTCCCTAAATGATAAACAACGAACATTTAATTTTTATTGATAAAAAAGATTCGGA
>NZ_JBCOJC010000010.1:0-62988 GCF_040925905.1 Enterococcus sp. 2201sp1_2201st1_C11_2201SCRN_220225 | reverse complement strand
TGGAACACGCCTCAGACGAAGCGATTTTGGAAGCCTTGCAAAAAGTGGTTACCCCGGTTCGTCTTGAAGATGAAAAGTTGCCGAAAATTCCTAGACAAACCTTGATGGAATATGGTTTAATAGCCGGGAATGGCGCGAAGGCTCGCCGGGAAAAGCTAGGGAATTTGCTGCGAATTGGCTACACGAATTCCAAACAGTTGGAAAAACGTTTGGGGATGTTTCGCATCACCCCAGAAGAATTGGCCCAAGCCATGGAACAAGTCTTACTGGAAGAGTCTGAGCGTTAAGGCGCGGGACAGCTTGAAGTAAGCTCAAGAATGGAGAAATTATGAAGGAATCTAGAGATATTGCCACACCCTCACGAACGAAGGAAATCTTGCAAAAACACGGGTTTACCTTTAAAAAAAGCCTCGGGCAAAACTTTTTGACCGAGCCGAATATTTTGCGAAAAATTGTGGAGACTGCAGGCATTGATGAAAATAGCAATGTAATTGAAGTAGGACCGGGAATCGGGGCGCTAACGGAGCATTTAGCCCGAAATGCTGCCAAAGTCTTGGCTTTTGAAATCGACGAGCGCTTATTGCCGGTGTTAAAAGACACCTTAGCGCCTTATCCCAATGTGACGGTGGTTCATCAAGACGTGTTGCAGGCGGATTTGGTGAAGACGACTGGGGAAGTTTTTAGTCGCGACTTGCCCATTAAAGTGGTGGCAAACTTGCCTTATTACATCACCACGCCGATTATGATGCACTTTTTGGAATCGAATTTACCGGTAGCCGAAATGGTGGTTATGATGCAAAAAGAAGTGGCAGACCGGATTTCAGCATCACCAGGCACCAAGGCGTATGGCTCATTGACCATTGCCGTGCAGTATTATATGGAAGCGAAACTGGCTTTCATCGTGCCGAAAACCGTTTTTGTCCCTCAGCCTAATGTGGATTCGGCTATTTTGAAATTAACCAGACGGGAAACACCCGCCGTCGCTGTTACCGATGAAAAAGCCTTTTTCCGTTTGACCAAAGCGGCCTTTCAATTGCGCCGCAAGACATTGTGGAACAATTTAACCCACGCATACGGCAAAGACGACGCCACTAAAGCTTGGTTGACCAAGAGTTTGGCAGTGGCCGAAATCGACCCGAAACGCCGGGGGGAAACCTTGTCATTAGAAGAGTTTGGCCGTTTAAGTAACGCCATGGAAGCGAGTCGTAACTAGGAGTAAGAAAGAAACTGAAGACAAAAGTAAGAAGGTCAGGGAAGCCTGGCCTTTTTTTACGTGTTTTTTTCGTGGAGTAAGATAGGATGGGATTTTCTCATATCCAGTCTAACTATACCGGCTTTACAAACTAGCTCCTTTGGAAATGAAGTAAAAACCAATGCAAGATAAAGGGCATCAGGTATCAGTTTTTTCTTGATTTTCCCGAGTGTAATCCATTCATTGCAGCCTTTCTTATAAGCTGTATTGTATTCTTTCCATAAAATGAAATCATTTTCCGAAAATTTCTTGTACAGGTGACTTGACACCTCTTCTAATTCCCGGTACACTAAGACAGAATTAAGTGTCAAGACAGTTAGGTGCAGGCTACTTGCTGTCTGGATAAAAAAGAGGAGTGGAAAATTTGAAAAAGATTTCAGTACGGGAGATGACCGTGGGGGCTTTGTTAATTGCCTTGGCGATTTTGATTCCCAATGTAATGCCCAAAATTGTGATTGGACCAGCATCTTTTACCTTAGCTAGTCATGTGCCATTATTTATTGCCATGTTTTTCTCGCCGTTATTGGCGGCCATCGTCGCGGTGGGTACTACCTTTGGCTTTGCTTTAAGCGGATTGCCCTTTATCATCACATTGCGGGCGGCTAGCCACATCGTTTTTGCATTATTGGGTTCTTGGTATTTGCAAAAACATCCGGAAACAGTTTTGGTCAATGGGGAATTCAAAGCCTGGAATTGGAAGTTTCAAGCGTATAATTTGGTGATGGCGTTGATTCACACGGTGGCAGAAGTCTTGGTGGTGGTGGCCTTCAACTTTATCGACCTGGGGAATGCCGGAACTTATGACGGTGGCGCCTTTTTCTTCTTCTTTGTCTTAATGGGTGTGGGTGGTTTGATTCACTCGGTAGTGGATTACAACATCGCGTATTATGTAACCGCGGCGGTGAGTAAGCAGTTCACCATCCCGGTCTTTCGACAAGCAAAAGAACTTTTTAGTAAAAAAGTGACAGCGTAAATTTAGTCAATCAAAGGGCGTCTTCCATTGTGGAGGCGCCTTTTTGTATAGAAAAGACGGGGATGGCGAAAGGGAGGCTCATTGGGTATACTATCAATAATAAGCCTAGTAATGAGGTGAACAAATGGCGATTTATTTAGAGATGCCTAAACTGGATCCTAGATTTCCTTTTCGAGTGCTAGTGAATGACGGCAAAATTTTAACTACGCCTCATTGGCATCGTGAAATCGAACTGCTTTATGTGGAACAAGGAGCGATTAATCTGGGCATTAACGATGTTCCTTATCTGCTATCTGCTGGAGAGTCAGTGTTGATCAATGGCGGGGACATCCATTATGTGCTGGCTTCTCCGGGAAGTAAGCGAATTGTTTTTCAGTTTGATTTAAGTGCTTTTCAACTGGCTAATTTGGAAGAATTGGATTTACAAGAGGCTCTGCAATACGCTGAACCAGTAAGTAGCGCTTGGCAGCCGGCTGTGGCCCAAGCCGTGGCAGGAATTTTAACTGCTATGGAGGAGGAATTTTTTGCGGAAACCCCCGGTTATCAATTGCAACTTCAAGGATTATTGTATGAGCTGATGGTGGTGATTATTCGCCAAATTCCTAAAACTAAAGCAAAGACTAGTCAGCTTCAACAAGTTTTGCAAAGCAATGAGATTATGGAAATGTTAGCCAGCATTTTTCAATATGTGGAACAAAACTATCAGTCCAAATTGAGTTTACAGGAGATTGCAGATTTTACCGGCTACAGTAAATACTATTTCACTAAATTCTTTAAAAAAAACACAGGCAAGACGTTTTTAACTTTTTTAAATGAATATCGGATTGATAAAGCGAAATGGCTGTTGATTCACTCAGAAGACTCGGTGTCAGAGATCATCAGCCAAGTGGGAATTGAGAGCGATAAAACCTTCTATCGCCTGTTTAAACAGAGCATGAATCAATCTCCCTTGGACTATCGAAAGAAAATGAAATTGATTAAATAAAAATAACAACGCTCTACTATTTTTGCATTTTTAGCAAAATGGTAGAGCTTTTTGTATGACAATATTTGAGAATGATACCTCAAGTTTTGGGGAATGAAAGTGTTTTATTTGGACTTATACTGTCCTTGTCGTTGATTAATGATGAAATACGCTAGCGAAAATAGAAATTTTTGGAATACAGAGGTGCTACTTTTGAGAACAAATACCGATTTTTTGTGGGGCGGCGCGATTTCTGCTGCACAAACGGAAGGAAATTTTTTAGCTGGGGGACGTTTACCGGCGAACTTTGATTACTTACCCATGAATGATAGCCGACTAAAGCCTATTGATGAGCCAACTTTTGCGGCTTTATTGGAAAATCAAGTCGATTATTTTCCCAGCCGTCAAGGAATAGATTTTTATCATAGCTTTAAAGAAGATATCGCTTTGTTAAGTGAATTAGGCTTGAACAGTTTTCGTTTTTCCATTTCTTGGTCTCGTCTGTTTCCCACAGGAGAAGAAGAGAAAGCAAATCCTGAGGGACTGGCTTTTTATGAGGCAGTGATTGGGGAATTGGAAAAATACCACATTGAACCGATTGTGACCATTAGTCATTTTGAAATTCCGGTGGCTTTGGTAAAAAAATACAATGGCTGGGAAAGCCGCAAAGTGATGGAATGCTACGTTCATTATGCGAAAACGGTGATGGAACACTTTAGTCAAAAAGTTAAATACTGGATTCCCTTTAATGAGATGAACATGGTCTTGCACATTCCTTTTATTGGGGGAGGCATTGTTTTTAATGAAGAGGTCAATCCTTTGCAAGTTCAATATCAAGCGGGGCACCATCAATTAGTGGCCAATGCTAAAACCATCGAAATTGGCAAAAAAATCAATCCAGACTTTCAATTTGGAGCGATGCTGGCGGCGGGAAAAACCTATGCTTATACTTGTGATCCTCAAGATGTGTTTGCGGCGTGGCAACACGATCGAGACAATTTATTCTTTTCGGATGTGCAAGTCTTTGGCCAATATCCTCGCCATACCAAAGCGTTCTTTCAAGAACAAGGTATCAAACTTGCGACTTGCCCAGAAGATTTCACCTTATTGAAAAACAATACCGTGGACTTTGTTTCCTTTAGTTATTATTCCAGCGCTTGTACGGCGAAAAATCCGGATAATTTGGATAAAGTAGCCACCAATGGTTTTACCACCGTGCGCAATCCTTATTTGCCTAAGAGCAACAGCGTTTGGCAAAACGATCCATTGGGCTTGCGGATTACGTTAAACCAGTTGGCAGATCGTTATCATAAACCTCTTTTTATCGTGGAAAACGGCTTAGGTACCCAAGATGAGTTGGTAGAGGGTAAGGTCAATGACGAGTATCGTATCAGTTATTTACAAGGTCATTTGCAAAATATGCTAGCGGCTATGAAAGAAGACGGTGTGGAATTGATCGGATATTTGATGTGGGGAATTATTGATTTGGTCAGTGTCAGTGAAGGCCGGATCAGTAAGCGCTATGGTGTGATTTATGTGGATCAAGACGATCAAGGGCAAGGTTCTGGCCAGCGTGTGAAAAAAGCCAGCTTTGATTGGTACAGACAAGTAATCGCAACTAACGGAAAATATGCCTTAGAAAAATAAAGGAGAGTTGAGAAATGGGACAAACAAATCAAGAATTAGCGAAAAGCATTATTCAGTTTTTAGGAGGTAATCAAAATATTGATTCGGCAGTGCACTGCGCTACTCGCCTGCGTTTTCATTTAAAAGATGATGATAAAGCTCAAGATGAAGCATTGCGTAATTTAGCCGGAGTAATCGACATTCACCGCACGCCGACTCAATACCAAGTGGTGATTGGTCCTCATGTATCAGAGGTTTTTGAAGCGGTCATAGCCCAAGGCGTCCAAAATGGCGATCAAAGTGATGTCCAGGACAATATTCAAGAAAAAAGCGCAGTTTCATCTGCCACTGACTCTTCTATTCGAAGTGTTTTTGATAAAATCATCGACACCATTATCGGCTGTATGACGCCCATGATTCCGGCTTTAACTGCAGCTGGGATGATGAAAGTTATTTTGTCACTGTGCAATACCTTTGGCTGGATGTCCCCTGAGGCACCTACGTATCGGATTTTGGACATTCTAGGGGACAGCGCCTTTTACTTTATGCCGATTTTGTTAGCGGTTTTTGCTTCCCGGAAGTTTAAAGTCAATACCTCGATTGCGGTAATCGTAGTAGGAGTCTTATTGCATCCCAACTTCACTACGTGGGTGGCTTCTGGAGATGGGATTAGCTTTTTAAAAATACCAGTACAGCCAGTCAGCTATGCGGCTTCGGTAATTCCGGCGCTATTAACCATTTGGATCATGTCTTATATTGAAAAATTTGTGGATCGGATTACGCCGAAAGCTTTGAAAATTATTTTGAATCCAACCTTGGTCTTATTGATTACAGCACCACTGGCTCTAATCGTTATTGGGCCATTGGGGAACTATGCCGGCATGGGCTTGGCTTGGTTTATCAATTTATTGCAAGGACAACTAGGTTTTATTATGGTGGCATTGTTAGCAGCTTTAATGCCATTTATCGTCATGACGGGGATGCACCATGCCTTAACCCCAATTTTTGTAGCTTCTTTTGCGGCGACGGGGACGGAATCTCTGATCTTAGTAGCGCAAGTTTGTGCTAACTTGGCTCAAGGGGGCGCCTCTTTGGCAGTGGCCGTGAAGAGTAAAGACAAGAGTGTTAAATCCCTAGCGACAGCTTCTGGGGTTTCTGCCATTATGGGGATTACGGAACCGGCTTTATATGGGGTAACGATGAAATACAAGAAACCATTGATTGCAGCGGTGATTGGTGCCGGAATTGCTGGTTGCTTTGCCGGGATTATGCACGTGACCTTGTATGTGCCTCAAAATAGCATCATGGCCTTATTAGGTTTTTCTGGAGATAAGGGAATGGCCAATATTATCGCCGGTGTCTTGATGATGTTGCTTTCCTTAGTGATTCCTTTTGTCTTGACTTTGTTTTTGCAAAAAGATGATCAAATCGTAAAAAACAATGTGACAAAATCGACTAAAGCCGGTCTTCAAAAAGGTTTTGCCAAATAAGCAAGTACCTCTTGGGCTACGTCTCAAGAGGTTTTCTTTTCCCTTTATGAAAAGGGGAGATACAATAATAAAAAAGAAATGATAGGAGTAACGCTATGGAAAACCAGTTTTTATTTACAAACGAAACTTTACCTAACCCTAATTTACAACAAGAAGAAACGGTTTTTAGTTTAAGTAACGGCCATTTAGGCGTGCGAGCTTCTCACGTGATTTCTACCTCAGTTGAAGATGCTGGCAGTCCCGGAGCTTTTGTGAATGGTTTTTATGATTCCCATCCCATTGAATATGGGGAGTGGGCCTATGGTTATGCCACAGATCACCAAACTATTGTGAAGTTGCCAGATTTGCGCAAGCTTCATTTACAAGTGGGAAAAGCTAAAGTTGCGACCGCCAAGCGTAGTGCAATCAGTTTAGATATGGCTCAAGGAATCTTAACCGAAAGCTATCAGGTGACGTTTACAGATGACAAAGAACTGGTCCTTAAGGTGATGTCTTTGGTTTCATTGGATCAAGAAACGGTCTATGCTAGCCGACTAACTTTAAAAGCGTTGAATTTCAGTGGGGCTTTAACCATGACCAAAGCCTTAGATTTTGAGACGCCACTTGCCTCAGAAGAATTAGATCCCCGGGTGGCGGCTAACCGAACAACGATTAGCGTAAAAAAAGTTAAGGACTATGACTGCTTACAAACTCAAAATAGCCAACAAAGCTTGCTTCTGGCTCAAGTGATGCAAACTGGGGAGGATCAAGTTTTAGGAACTGAGGGAACGCTAACTTGTGATTTGGAAAATGGAAAAAGTACCACTGTGGATATTTTGGTTTATGTATCGCCTTGGTTTACTACAGGAGAGAAACCTAGTGAAACTAAGGTCGCAGAAGACTTTGAAAAAGCCGTTGGTGGGTATTCTTTTGATCAATTGCTAGCACTTCAAAAAAAGACGTATACAGCGTTTTGGGCTAAAAGTGACATTCAAATTACTGGGGATGGGCAATTGCAAAAAGGTTTGCGCTTTAATTTATTCCAATTGTTCCAAAATGCAGGACGGGATGGCGTGACGAACTATCCGGCTAAAGGACTAACCGGCCCGGGTTATGAAGGGCATTATTTCTGGGATACGGAAATGTACCTTTTGCCATTTTTTATCTACACCCAACCAAAGATTGCCAAAGCCTTGTTAACGTATCGTTTAAGTATTTTACCTGCTGCGAAAAAGCGAGCAGCAGAGCTTCATCAAAAAGGGGCACTCTTTGCTTGGCGGACGATTAACGGTAACGAAGCCAGTGCTTATTATCCAGCTGGTACCGCCCAAGTCCACATTAATGCGGATATCGCCTATGGTTTTCAATTGTATGAGAAAGTTACCGGTGATCATGCCTTTATTGAAAAATCTCGAGAAGTGATTTACGAAACGGCTCGTTTTTGGGCTGGTTTTGGCCATTGGGTAAAAAAAGATGGCGAGAACCAGTTTGGCATTAATGGGGTCACTGGACCAGATGAATATTCTGCTATGGTCAATAACAACTACTACACCAATAAAATGGCCCAAAATAATTTGTGGTATGCCGCTAAATTAGCAAGCTCAGATGACCAAATTACCGAAGCAGAGCGTAATGCTTGGCAAAGGGCTGCCGACAAGATGATCTTACCTTATGATCAAAGTCGGAAAATCTTAAAACAAGATGATGCCTTTTTGGATAAAGAACCTTGGGACTTTGCCAATACGAAAAAAGAAGAATACCCACTGTTGCTGCATTTTCATCCTATGGTGATCTATCGCCATCAAGTGGCCAAACAAGCCGACAGCCTACTTGCAGAATTGCTCTTTCCTAAAGATTACACCCAAGAGCAAATCAGTCGAGATTACGACTATTATGAAAAAGTCACCACCCACGATTCTTCATTGTCTCGCTCGATTTTCAGCGTGTTAGCTAGCCGGATTGGCAAGGTGGAAAAAGGCTATAACTACTTCATGGACACGGCTTTAATGGACATTACCGATTTACAAGGCAATGTCAAAGATGGCATTCATGCGGCCAATATGGGCGGCAGTTGGTTGAGTTTAATTTATGGCTTTGCCGGTTTGTCAGTGGGAAAAGACAGTTTGGAACTCCACAATCATTTGCCAAAAGAAATCAAAGCCATGAACTTCCACTTGACTCTTTTAGGAGAACTGGTCCAAGTGAAGCTGATAGATGGCGGAGTTGAAGTTTTGTCCATGGAAAAAAATAGTCGGCTGGTAATTGCTGATACTCCTGATGGTGGAAAAGTAATCAATCTGTAAAGCATTTGCTGATGAAGGACTTACTGGCGAAAAAATTCGTTGCAACTTTTTTCAGAAAATTTTCTTTTTTTATGAAGCTAGCTAATTGTCCCCGCTAGGCATCCGTGGTAAGATAAAAGCGGATGTAAAAGTCCAAATTCAGAGTAGAAAACGAAGCGTTAAGTGCTTAGAGGATGGGATGTTGCCTCTTTGACGAAGGAATGGTGTGGCGCACTAGTTCCGCGGTTTTGTTTTCGCATTCGCTGCATGCAGATGTAGCAGCTCTTAAAGGAGATGCTGTTATGAAACAAAAATTAACCACCCAGTCATTGGCAACTATGGGTCTTTTGATTGCCATGATTGTGGTCTTGTCCCGGGTGTTGGGCATTGAGACCACCTTTTTAAAAATTAGTTTTCAATTTGTGCCGGAGATGATTATGGGCATGCTCTTTGGTCCCTTTTGGACGGCCATTGGTGCCAGTGTGGCTGATGTGATCGGCATGGCGATTTTGGCCAAAGCCCCTTATTTTGTGGGCTTTACCATTAATGCGGCCATTGGGGGAGCCTTGTATGGCTGGTTCTTCTATCAAAAAGAAGTCACCTTAAGCCGGGCGTTTCTAGTCACCTTGTTAAACACATTGTTGATTACCTTAGCTTTGACCCCATTGTGGTTGCACCTGATGTATCAAATGCCGTTGAACTGGGCTTTTTGGAGCCTGCGTTTAGCCAAAGCGGTGATTTTCTTACCAGTGCAAACTGGCTTAATTTATGCCACTGGAAAAGCCTTGCCTTATAAACGTCTCGCCAAACGTTTTGCCGCATTTGCGACGAAGTAATTTTCCTGCGTGAACTCATCCCAAACGCTTACGCCTCGATTGTTTTGCAATCGGGGCTTTTTTATGCTTTTAGGGATAAATCAGAAGAGGAGTAAGCTAGCGTACTGGGAGTCAGTAGCGGAAATTGCGGGCAGTTTTCACAGCTTTTCCGTCTATTTTTTACCAAGAATATGGTATCCTTAAGCGTGAGTGAAGGAAGTTTGGAGAGGATAATATGAAGAAAAGAACCTATACGATGCTTGGTATCGCTTCGGTGATTGTGGTGGGGGCGGTGGTAGCGCTGACTGTGTTTACGGATTTTGGTGGCCCATCTACGAAATCAAGCAGTGAAAAAAATCAGGAAACCACGCAAAGTACGGTAGTCCCAAGTAAGAGTACCCCTCAAAGCAGTAATACTGCAGAGGAAACAAACAATTTAGAAGACATGCTAGAGCAAATGACCACCGAAGAAAAAGTCGGGCAACTCTTTTTGGCTCGAGTACCGGAAAGTAATGCAGTGGCAGATATTCAGCAATATCATCTCGGGGGCTATTTGCTCTTTGGTCGGGATGTGGAAAGTGCGACCTTAGAAGAAGAACAGGCGCTGGTGAATTCTTTCCAAGAGGCTAGTCAAGTGCCCATGTTAATTGCCGCTGATGAAGAAGGGGGCACAGTAACCCGGGTGAGCAACAATCAAAACTTAGTGGCAGCCCCGTTCCAGTCCCCTCAAGCGCTATATACCCAAGGCGGCTGGGATGCGATTACTACGGATACAAAAGAAAAAGCCGCAACGTTGAAAAATCTTGGCATTAGCGCCGGTTTATTCCCAGTGGCTGATGTAGCCACCGATCCCAATGCGTTTATTTATGACCGGACCATTGGCCAAGATGCCCAAGGGACGGCCCAATATGTGACAACGGTGGTCAAAGCCTTAAAAGAAGCCGGCTCTGGTTCGACGTTGAAACATTTTCCCGGCTATGGCAACAATCAAGATTCCCATACCGAAATCGTCACCGACACTCGGAGTTTAGAAGAGTTGGAAAACAATGATTTGATTCCATTTCAAGCGGGGATTGAAGCCGGCGTGGACAGTATTTTGGTGTCTCATAATATCGTCAATGCCATTGATCCTAGCTTGCCGGCTTCGATTTCTCAGCCCGTCCATGAACTGTTGCGAGAGGAACTGGGCTTTGATGGCGTGGTGATGACCGACGATATGGATATGGCTGGTTTGGCGAATTTTATTTCCCAAGAAGAAGCGGGGTTAAAGGCCCTTCAAGCCGGCAATGATCTGATTTTGTCTTCCACTTATGCCAGTCAGATTCCTTATGTCTTACAAGCCCTAGAAGAGGGGACTTACAGCAAAGAAGACTTGGATGCTTCGGTGTTGCGGGTTTTGAATTGGAAAGAAGAGCTGGGATTGTTAGCGGAATAAAAGCCAGGGAGCAAAAACTGTGGTGTAGCTTTTGCTGAGCCTGAAAAGGAGAAAACGATGAATAATTGTCCAAATTGCGGGGCGCACCTCCCGGAAGCTGCCACGTCCTGTCCGGTGTGCGGCTATGTATTGCAACAAAAAATTCCCCGAGGTGATTTGACGAAAAAAGAACCCCAAAAAGCTGCTGAAAACGCAACTTTAGCAGCGTCAGAGGTAAAAGAAGAGACTACACTGGAACCTGCTGCCAAGGCCGTAACTCAGGCAGTTGACCCACTAAACTCAGAGGAGAAACTGGGCAAAGGGATCACGCCTAACGTCGATGTGACGGCAACAGACGAGAGTTCTGATAATAGTAGTAAATCAGAGGAGACCGCTGATTTAACGTTTGAAGCAGACCAGACCGTTACCTTCGACGAGCCAGCCGAAAAATCCGAAGCTAAATCTGAAGCTAAGTCTGAATCTAAATCTGAAACTAAGTCCGAAACTAAATCCGAAGCCAGCGTAGATTTCCCAACGGACTGGCAAGCCCGAGCTCAAGGGCAACCGAAAACCTTCAATCGCCCGGGTTTAACCCTGTTAGAAGGAGGACAAAAGGCAGAGAATACAGGAAATACCGAGAAAACCGCTAAAACAGTTTCGAAGCAAAAGCCCACTACCTGGGAAAAACTGGATTTATCGACACAAGTCACAGGCTATTTCCGTTTTCTCAATCAACAGGCCTTAGAACCTAAAATCAATCCCGCATTGCCGGATTCGGGTGGAGGCAAATGGTATCCGTTAATCAGCTTGATTATCCTGGTTTTAGGCAATGGCTTTGCTTTAAGTCGACTGGTAACGGCGGCGATTTATCGGGTATTGGGGATGATGCAATCCATCGGCCTCCAGTTTCGCTATGTAGGCTCCGGCGTAGTATTTTTCGTAGATTTGACCTTGTATTTATTCGTAGCCATTGGCCTCTTTTTGCTAGCTTATTACTTAGTGGCCGCCAAAGTCTTCGGCCGACCCTTGGGCTTTTTACAAGCCATGGGAGAAATTTTAGCGCCGGCTTCCTTAGCCGTATATTTAAGTGTGATTGGGGCAGTCTTGGCGCCGTTTTTACCTAAAGCCAGCTTGACTTGCGTTGTAGCGAGCCTCTTGTTAGTCTCAGTCTCATTCATGGGCAACCTGTGGCAAACCGCCAATCTTAGTGGTCGCTTCAATCGCTTTTACACCATCTTGTTGACGATTTTGCTCTGTCTCTTGCTCCTTAGTTTAATCACCCGCTTTTTTGTAGAAGGGATGATCCAAGATTTGCCGATTCAGCAAGTGCCAACTGGGCTTGAGGATTTGTTTGGCGATGGGGAGACGTTTTATTGATGTAATTAGAAAAGCTATCTCAGCTAACCTGATGGACTTATCTGTCAGGCGGTTACGGAATAGAATAAATTTTTGGGAGAACTGCTTGCCATTTTTTGGCAGGTAGTTTTTTTCATTTTCAAAAGATTGTAATGATGAGGGAAATTATGCTACTGCTAAGAATTTTTGTAGAACGGAGTAGGGATTTCGATTTAAAACAGCATTGCTACCAAGCGTAATTATAATAGTGGATATGTTGTAGGATTACATCGTAGAAACGAAAATTTATATGGCTGTCAACACTGCTCAAAAAAATTTTCAATTAAGTGCCATCGTTCTTACTAGTCAGCCTCACCTTTTGTGACATACCCAATGCTCCTGTCTTGGAATAATGAAATATCTAAATATACTTCGGAAGCTTTAACTATTAAAAATTGTATTTTTTAAAGCATTGAGATAATAAATCTAACAACTTATTGATTATGCCTAGATACATATGAATCAAGGGTTTGCTTATCAATCAAGGAAGTAACAACGCCATCTCTGGAAATTGAGAATCCAGCAGCATGAGTTGCAATTTTAATTGCTGCATCTATGTCATACCCGTACATAAGATACGACGCGAGAGCGCTAATAAAAGCATCTCCAGCCCCCGTAGTATCGATTGCCGGAAATTCAGAAGAGTCGAAATGTGAGCTTTTTAGTTTAGTTTTCAGAAAGCTACCATTTTTACCGAGAGTCACGATAATTGTTGAAACACCTTTTTCACAAAGAGTAGTGGCCATTTGATCAATATTTTTATTATTAGGACAAAGAAAACGTAGTTCTTTCTCATTTGGAATCAAAATATCAATTTTTTGCCAAAGTCTATCAGGAATTTGTTGGTTGATTGAAGGTTTTAAAATTGTTTTTGAGCCATATTCATGTGCAAGATCGCAAGCTCTCTCAATTGTATCCAAGGGAATTTCATTTTGTAGTAAACAATAAGCCGTATCCTGGAATAGTTCCAATTTTAAATCAAGATCCTCTGGTGACAAATCGTTATTAGCACCAGGGAGAATTGAGATCATGGACTCCCCATTTGATTGTACAAAAATATAGGCTCTTCCAGTACGATTGTTAGTCGTTCTGATAATTCCAGATGTACTGATTCCATTAGCCTCAAGTTCTTTAAAAATCCGATCACTATCCAAGTCATTGCCAATTTTTCCAATTAGGTTTGCGTGTTGTCCTAACTTTGCTACTCCAATTGCTTGGTTTAATCCCTTACCTCCCGGAAGATTTGATATGTTAGACAGAATTGTTGTGCCACCTTCTTTAGGTATATCAGGTGTATTTAAATAGGTATCGATATTGATGCTTCCAATGACAAGCACTTTTGGTGCATGCAGATCATAAGGTTTTCCAATTGTTGCAAAACTATCTATCTTTAAGTTGTCTACAAAAAATGGAACCTCAAGTTTTTTTCTTTCAATTTCACAAATCAATTTGTGACAAATAAATTTACCAAAATCTGCATTTTTGATGATTAACGAAGATACTTTAATATGGGAATTTGTAAGTGTATTGAGACCATCATCATTTTGAATTGAAACTATCGAAAAATTATCTGGAATTCTTATTGCTGAGTTATTTAGTAAAGTACAGAGTTCAATTGCATGTAAATAATGTGAAATGACGATTCCAGTGACTTCTTGCGTATTAATCAAATGGAGTAATTCATCATCAATTACTTGAAAAATATGTTCATCATTTAGCTTAAGATGGTGATCAAATAGAGCATTAAAATATCCGTTGGTGAATACTGACTTTCGTTGACTTTTAGGAGCCAAGCAAGCGATATATTTATGTCCATTTTCAATCAAAGTAGTAGTCATTTTGTATGCTGCCTCTTCGTAGGGTAACAATAGCGAGTCATTACCTCCGTTAATTCCAATTGTTTGAATTGGGATGTTCAATTCATCTAAGAGATATTTATAATTTAGACTTTTATCTGAGACAGGATCCCAAATGATTCCATCGATATTTGCTTTGCACAACATAGTAATGTTTTTTAGTTCTTGTTCAGGATCACCGTAGTTATTTAGGACTAAGGTGCTATATCCAGCCTTTTGAGCTTCTTTCAAAATCCCGTCTAAGCTGGAGTCAAGAGCAACTGATGAGTTTAGTAAAATTCCAAGAATCCATGATCTTTTTTGTGTAGAGATCATTGAGGAGTAGGGGGTATAGTTGTATTCTTTGACAATTTTCAAAACTCGTTCTCTAGTTTCTTGGCTGATCGTGGTATCTTTTTTGTTGATGATTTTTGAGACTGTAGAGGCGGACACTCCTGCTAGTGTCGCTATATCTTTTATATTCATAACAATC
This sequence comes from Enterococcus sp. 2201sp1_2201st1_C11_2201SCRN_220225, assembly GCF_040925905.1. Classification (NCBI taxonomy): domain Bacteria; kingdom Bacillati; phylum Bacillota; class Bacilli; order Lactobacillales; family Enterococcaceae; genus Enterococcus; species Enterococcus sp. 2201sp1_2201st1_C11_2201SCRN_220225. Next base: position 48,470 of record NZ_JBCOJC010000010.1, on the reverse strand, counting down.
CTCCTTTAATGGTTCAGTAAATTATTGTCTCAATGATATTCTAAAAAAAAATATACGTCAAATTACTATTTTCTTTAGCTTTCTTCTAATTAAAGAGATTATTTTTAATAAAAAACAGTGTTGACAACGCTTACTAGAGATGTTAAATTTTATACGGAAACAGATTTCGGAAACTCGTTTCTCTGTGATGGTAACGTACTTTGTAAAAAAGGGAGGAAGTTAATTTGAAAAAGAGAAAATTGTTCCATTTTTTTTCTAAGCAATTAACAACGAAGTCTTTGGTTTTGATTCCTATTGCTGTAGGGATTAATTTAATTGGCGGAACGCTCTGTGCCACTTTAAAGATCCCTTTGTTTTTAGATATGATTGGTACTATATTGATTGCGTGTTTGTCTGGTCCATGGGTAGCTGCATTGTGTGGTTTTTTAACTAATCTTTTCTTGGCGATTGTGGCTAATCCAGTGTATCTTCCTTATTCTATTGTAAACGTTTTATGTGGATTGGTTACAGGGATTCTTGTTAAAAAGGGTTTTTTCAAAACTGCTTGGGGAGCTATTGTTACTTGCCTTGCTTGTACTGTAACGAATACAGTTAGTGCGTCATTGATTACCATTTTTGTATATGGTGGAGCTACAGGTATAAATACAAGTTCATTAGCGACTGCAGCGTTGATTGCAGCAACTAAAGAAATTGTTTTTTCTGTTTTTTCCACTTCAATGATTGAAAATTTAATAGATAAAGGAATTGTCTTTATGATTGCTTATTCATTAGTGAAACGAATTCCACTACAATTTGCTGCCCAGTACGCTCCTCTTGACTCAGATAAAGTTTGAAAATTAAAAAATGATATGAAAGGAGAAAATTATGGAGTCTTTATCTCAAAGAATTACCGAGTTAAATCCATTAACCAAATTGATGGCCGTATTTGTTTTGGGAATAATCACGTTAGTCTTTCCGAAACCTTGGCTAGGTTTTGCTATTTTACTATTTTTATTAATCATTTCGGTTGTCACTCATTTATTTAGACCATTTTCAAAATTGGTATTTGGTTTTGGAATACCACTCACAATTATGCTTGTTTTTATCCAAGGCGTGTACAGCCCTAAGAACACAAAGAGTTTGATGGATTTGGGTATTGTCGAAATAGGTGTCGAAGGAACACAGTATGCATTGAATTTGGTAGCAACGTTGTTAGTCTTTATGGGGGCATTTTTTTTAATGAACCAAACGACGAAAACAGCCAAGCTAGTTGCTGCACTTACAGCTAGTGGCCTGAATCCCAAGGCGGGTTATCTCGTCTTGGCTAGTTTGAACGTAGTTCCCCAGATGAATAGACGAATGAAAACTATCAAAGAAGCTCAAGAATCTCGAGGGGTAGAAACTGGAGGGAATGTGATTCAACGAGTACGTTCTTTTATCCCGTTGATTGGACCAGTTGTACTAAGTTCGTTCACAGATGCACAAGAAAGAGGAATGACATTGGAAACTAGGGGATTTGGAATCAAAGGTGTTAGTCCTACTTCATTAACGCGTGTTAATACTACGAAAATTGATTTAGTAGTAAGGGGACTCTTGTTAGTTTTATTAATAAGCGTATTATCGATTAGTATGTTTGAAAGATTAAGTGTGCATTGAAGCAGGTGATGAGATGAAAAAAATCGTTGAGGTTTCCCATTTGTCGTATAGGTATAACCAGAGTAAAGAAAGAAGTTTAGATGATGTTAGTTTTTCAGTGGATGAAGGAGAATTTTTCGCAATTATTGGTTCGAATGCAGCAGGTAAGTCCACTTTGTGTAATGCTTTAGTCGGTTTAATTCCACATTTTTTTGTAGGAGCGATGGCGGGGAAAGTGATGATTAATGGAGTTGATGTTGCGAATACAAATATTGGAGAAATTTCAACAATCGCTGGCCTAGTGTTTCAAAATCCATTTAACCAGCTCTCTTATACAACAGAAACAGTTAGAGAAGAATTAGCGTATGGATTGAGTAATCGCGGTTTTAGTCGTAGCGATATGTTGAATAAAATTCGAAGCGTGTCAAAAAAGGTTAGCATTGAAGACTTATTGGAAAGAAACCCACTTGAACTATCAGGTGGACAAGTCCAACGTGTCGCTTTTGGTTCGACCTATATTTTGGAACCAAAGATTCTTGTTTTAGATGAGTATACGACTCAATTGGATCCAGTGGGAAGCGAGAAGCTAACAGAAATTGTGAAACAGCTGAATTCTGAAGGCGTGACGATTATTATGGTTGATCATGATATGAATCGTGTTGCTAAGTATGCAGACCATATTTTACTTTTAAAAGATGGAAAATCAAAAATTCTTGGTACTCCAAGAGAAATTTTTACACAAGAAAATGCTTCACGTTACGGAATAGAGTTACCTGAAGCGGTAAAACTCAGTCATTTAATGATTAAAAAAGGCTACTGGCAAGGAAAAGTTGCTTTGACAGAGGAAGAGGCTTTATCAATGATTAAGAAGGTGCAAAAAGTATGTTGCTAGAGGTGAAAAATCTAGGTCACCGCTATCCGTCAGGTGAAGAAGCACTGAAAGGGGTCAGTTTTTCTATTGCTGATACTTCCCCCGTTGCGATTATCGGACAAAATGGTGCAGGGAAAACAACTACTGTCAAACATTTAAATGGTCTTTTACGACCTACTACGGGAAGTATTTTAATCAATGGAGTTTCTATTGCCAAGCATAGTACTGCCGAGTGGGCGAAAACTGTCGGATATGTTTTTCAAAATCCAGATAATCAACTTTTCCTTGAATCAGTGAAAAAAGAATTTGAGTTTGGGCCAAAACAAATAGGCATGTCAAAAATTCAAATCGCTAATCGTTTAGATGAAATTGCTGATTTAGTTGGATTGAGTGATAAACTGGAAAGTCATCCTTTTGATCTGACGGCAACTGAAAAAAAATTCTGTACTATCGGCTCAGTTTTGATGATGAATCCTAAAATAGTAATTTTGGATGAACCAACTTGCGGACAAGATATTACCGGAAATATGCGGTTAAAGAAGATTATTCGGCAGTTAGAATCACAGCGTGTTCTGTGTATTACCATTTCACATGATATGAGATTTGTTGTTGAAAATTTTAAAAGAATTATCGTCATGAGACAAGGGCAAGTAATTTTAGATGGTGACAGACATACTGTTTTTAGTAATACGAAAACATTACAAAGTAGCTTTGTTTCACCACCACTGATTACAAGATTAGGCCAAGAAGCTGGCCTTAATCAATTAGTATTTGATGCGCAAGATTTTATGTCACAATTTGAGCAAAAATATCAACAGATAAGAGTCTGAGTATTTCATTTATCTTAACAAAAAACAGCTAATCAAACTTGGTTTTAGGATAATCAGCGAGTCAAAGATTTGAGGATTATCAGAAAATAAATTTATGACATTTTGAAAGTGAGGAAGAAAATGGAAACGACAAAAGATATGGTTCACGGAACTGGTGTCCCAGTTCCAGAAGAAGGAACAAAAGAATTTGCGAAAATGAATAAAATGGCAAAGAAAGCTATCCCGTTGATTTTATTAATTTTTACCTTTGGTGTCCTGGAACAACAAGCATTTGGAATGATTTTCGTTAATATAGGACAACAATTAGGTACCCCAGCTCTTGCTTCTCTTATTACCTCTATTCCGGGTATTATATTAGGTATTGTGTGCGTTATTTATGGATCTCTTGGTGATTTCGTTTCTTTGAAGAAAATGACAGTTCTTGGTGTTATCATTTTTGTGGTGGGATCTGCAATAGGATTTATTTTAGGACCTGTTAATATTTGGGCCGTTGTGATTGCGCGGGTTTTACAATCTGCTGGGGGACAAGTTGCTGGTTCCGTTTTTCTGGTATTGGTTTCCAAGTACATTTCAAAAGAAGATCGAGTTGTATACTACGGGATTTTCGTTGCAATTTTTCGATTTTCAGCAGCTCTTGGTGTAGTTGCAGCCGGATATATTGCTAAAGTTGACTGGCGTTGGTTATTTGCGGTTCCAATGATTTCAATTTTCTTCATCCCTTCACTTGCAAAAAATTTGCCAGATGATAAGGCTGAGGGAGCAAATATTGATTGGGCTGGATTTGCTCTTATCGGTGCGTTTGCAGGAGCGGTTACCATGTTCTTTACAGACATGAATGCTTTTTGGGCTATTGCGTCTGTTGTGACTTTGATTTTATTTGTTATTTATATCAATAAAGCCCATAAACCTTTTATCACTCCTGAATTTTTTAAAAATCCTGCTTTTATTGCGACTATGACGGTCATTTTTGTGGGATATTTCTTTAGTTATACCCTAAATGCCGGTATTAATGCGATTGGTTTAAATGTTTTTGGAATTGATTCAGCAGAAGTATCTACTTTATTGGTTTGGTCAATTTTATTAGCAGCAGTATTAGGTTTCGTGTGTGGCCCAGTTGTTAAGAAAATTGGACGTTCAGCAGCTATTATTATGGCCTTGTTGTTCATGGGATTAGGTTTATTGGCAATTGCATTTGCTATTCCTTATGGCAAAGTAATGGCTTTAGCTGTTGCACCATGTATCTATTACTTTGGTACTTCTTTCTTCTATTCACCAATTGTTGATACTGCAACTTTGACAGTAACACCTGAAGAATCTGGTCGGGTATTAGGTGCTAATGATTTGGTACAAGCAATTACAGGTTCTGTAGGGGTAGCACTTTTTGGCGGTATGATGTCTTCTGGTGTAATGTCCGGTGGCAGTATTACAGGTGTAGCTACAGGTGCAGAATCAACTTATTCAAATATTTTCTTAATTGGTGGAGCAATTGTACTAGGTGCAATGGTAATCTTTATTGTAACTAAAAAGATGATATACAGTTATTCAAGTAAAATCAGTCGTTAGTCAAAAATATATTGAATGTGGAGTGAATTAAATGGTCAAGAAAGTAATTTTGGACTGTGATCCAGGTCATGATGATGCGATGGCATTGCTTATGGCAATTGCATCAGAAAATATCGAATTATTGGCAGTTACTACTTCTGCTGGAAATCAAAAGCCGGAAAAGACATTTGCAAATGCAAAAAAATTATTAGCGTTGGCTAAAAGAGAAGATATTCCAGTAGCTATGGGCGCGAGCAAACCTTTAAGACGTGATTTGATTATTGCCGATGATGTCCACGGTGAAAGCGGAATCGATGGAGCAGAATTACCAAAATCAAGTGTTCCTTCTTTGGAAATTTCAGCAAATGACTTAATTGCAGATATTTTACGAAACTCAGAAGAAAAAGTGACGCTGGTAGCTACCGGTCCACTGACTAATATTGCGATTTTCTTACTATCCCATCCTGAATTGAAAGAAAAGATTGAACTGATTTCCTTTATGGGGGGAGCTTGTTTTGGGGGAAATATTACACCACATGCGGAATTCAATATATATGTCGATCCAGAGGCTGCTGATATCGTCGTGAAATCAGGTGTTCCAACGGCTATGTTTGGTTTGGATGTTACTTTAAAGGCGCAACTATTTGAATCAGATATTAAAGAGATTCGTAAAATCGGAAATCAGGTAGCAACTACGATGGCGGACTTATTGGATTTCTTCAATTTGACTACCACGGTACCGTTCTGGGCTGATGCGGATCATGTGGAAGGAATTCATATGCACGATCCTTGTGCTGTAGCATACGTGATTGATCCAAGTCTCTTCACAGTATATCTGATGAATGTGCAAGTCGAAACGAGCGAAACCCTTTCTTTGGGGAGTACGGTGGTCGACTATGATGACGTTAATCAAAAAGATAAAAATGTTTTGGTAGGCTTTGAAGTTGATTTGGTAAGATTTAGAGAATTAATAATGGAAACAATGGCATACTTTGCTGATTAATAAGTATTGAAATATGAGGTTCATCGAAGAAGTTAGAGGTAAGTATATGACTTTTTTGATTACTTTAGTTTAGTAAAATCTGAGAGGAAATGACTATGAATAAAGTTACTGTACTTGGAAGTGTCAATTTGGATACCACTATCAGAATGGAGCGTTTACCTTTACCTGGGGAAACGGTTCACTCAAGTGAAATGTTTAGTAGTGGCGGAGGGAAGGGAGCCAACCAAGCAATTGCAGCGCAAAGGAGTAATGCTGATACTTCGTTTATCGGAGCTGTTGGTAATGATGAACAAGGGAAATTGCTTCTTGATTTGCTAGTTCAGGATGGAATTGATGTTACGGGTGTTCAAATCATTCAAAGTGACCGGACTGGCTCAGCTGTCGTAATGGTAGATGAACAAGCAGAAAATAGCATAGTCATTTATTCTGGTGCAAATAAAAAAATAAATTTATCAGAATGTGAAGTTGCAGAGAAAATTATTGTAGCAAGTGATTTTTTAGTATCACAATTTGAAATAAACATTGACGCGATTATCGAAGCTTTTAAAATTGCGAAACGAAATGGTGTCAGAACACTTTTAAATCCTGCTCCTGCAATGGATGAAATTCCCGCAGAATTATTGAAATATACGGATATTCTTATTCCAAATCAAAGTGAAGCAGAAAGAATCACTGGTATTAAGATTAATACAGATGAACAACTGTATTCAGCTACTAACCAAATTAAAAAATATGGTGTAGAAGTTGTAATCATAACACTAGGAAGTAAGGGTTCATACTATATGTCAGAAGAAAAATCAGGGAAGATTCCTGCGCAGGTAGTGCAAGCAATTGATACAACTGCTGCCGGTGACACATTTATCGGTTCATTGGCGGCTAATCTATCTGTTGATTTTTCTAATTTAGAAGATGCGATTGTGTACGCATCTAAAGCTTCTTCAATAGCTGTACAAAGGTATGGTGCACAGCCTTCGATTCCGTATGCTGAAGAGATTAATTTACAAACTGTGTGAGGATGAAGTAGATTCCTCTACTGAAAATAAAAAAGTGATAAAGAGGATAAAAATCTTATTCCTTTCATCACTTTTTTATTTTGTTTAATTTTTTGGAGAATAATATTGTAACATAACTAATTTTCTATAATTTTCCCTGCCCCCATACTTCACAGAATCGTAGTAATGACCTTACCAATAGCGGATTTGGTCTTCTTTTTGCATGCCTAATTTTTCGCCAAGTTTCATCATTCGCTCATTATCCGACCAGGTGGTAAAGCCGATGTGAAGAAGGTCGGAGTATTGGTCAAAGAGATAGTGAAGCCACAGGCGACAAGCCGCGGTACCAATGCTGGCCGGCGTGCCACAGGTTGTAATCATAAATCACAATGCCAAATTCCAGCCACTGTGCGAGGTTGCCGTCTTCAAAATAAGCGTTGACCTCCCCAATCAGCCATCCTCGCTCCCAGCTCCCTCCGTGAAGGGGATGTTGGCAGATCTGTTAAAAGTCGTCCCAGTTTTGGCGAGGATTCTTGAAATAAGAGCCGTTCCATTGCTATCACTGAAAATCCACCACCATTTATGGCTGATTTGCCACCGGAAGAATAAGTCTTTTTTCAATTATTTTAATCCGTATATTTATTTCTTTGTCAGATAAACCCATGCCCCCAACGCTATTTAACTGGCATTTAGCATCTAGCTGCAATCGATTCTCCTTACTTCTACAACCCTACTGATTGCCGGAAAATTGGGCTTGGTACAGTCTTGCATAAGCGCCATTTTTGGCTAAGAGTTCTTCGTGGCGTCCTTGTTCGACGATGGCGCCTTTTTCCATGACCAAAATGTGATCGGCTTTTTGGATGGTGGCCAGACGGTGGGCGATGACAAAGCTGGTGCGGCCTTGCATCATGGCAAGAAAAGCGGCTTGAATTTTTTGTTCCGTCAATGTGTCCACGCTACTGGTGGCTTCATCTAAAATTAACATGGCAGGACGTGCAATCATGGTGCGGGTAATGGTTAACAGTTGTTTTTGGCCTTCTGAAAGTTTTAATCCTTGAGCGCCGACTAGGGTGTCCAGTTTTTCTGGTAAGCGGGCCACGTATTCATACATATAGGTTTCTTTTAAAGCGGCGTAGATTTCATCGTCTTGGGCAGTAGGACGACCATAGCTGAGGTTGGCGCGCAAGGTGTCGTCAAAGAGCCAAGGTTCTTGTAACACCATGCCGAAGTGTTGGCGCCAGCTTTTCTTGGTAAACTGCCTCATGTCTTTTCCATCTAAGGTAATCCGCCCGCTATCTAAGGGATAAAAGCCCATGAGCAAGTTGACTAAAGTGGACTTGCCGGCACCGGTTTGGCCGACGATTGCCACGGTTTCTCCAGGGGCGCAGGCGAAGGTGAAGTCTTGAATCAGCGGGGTATCTTTTGTGTAGGAAAAGCTGACGTTTTCAAAGGCTAGAGCACCAGTGACGGCTTTTTGGTCGCCTAGTATTTGAGCATCGGAAGCGTCAGGGGTTTCCTCTTTTTGTTCTAGTAGTTCAAAGGAGCGTTTTAAGCCGGCCAGTGCGGTTTGGATTTGGGTGGTAATGCCGGAAAGCTCGATAAAAGGTTTGGTGAATTGGCTGGCGTATAAAGTAAAGCTGGCAATCATCCCCACGGTTACTAAACTACTGCCGGAAAGCACGAGGATCGCCCCTACAAAGCCCACTGCCACGTAGGCCAAGTGATCCACAAAACGAGAGACGGGATTGGTCAATGAAGAAGAAAACTGGGCTTTTTGGCCTTTGTGATAGAGTTCTTCGTTGACCGCTTCAAAATGCTCTTGGTTGGTAGATTCTCGCCGGAAGGTTTTAACGATTTTTTGGTTGGTGACCATTTCATTGACAAAACCAGAAAGGGCGCCGGTGATCTGTTGTTGGGCGCTGAAATCTTGCTGGGAATGTTTGGCCACTTCATAGCTGACGAAAAAAATCACTGGCGTGGCTAAGAGCACCACCACTGTCAGCACTGGACTTAAAGTGAGCATAACAATCAGTGCCACTAAAATCGTGGCAAAGCCGGAAAAGACTTGGCTAAAGACGGCGGCTAGTGCGATGGCGATATTGTCCATGTCGTTGGTAAAGCGGCTTAAAATGTCCCCGTGGCTGTGCTGGTCGTAATAAGCTAAAGGCAGTCGATTCAAATGAGAAAAGGCTTGGTTGCGCAAGTCTCGGGTGCTCTCATAGGCCAAGGTATTGCCCAGACGTTGAATCAAAAGCTGGCTTGTGACAGTGAGTAAGATTAAGGCCACAAACTGGGCCAAAAGTGTAGCAAGGCCGGTAAAATCCACTTGTCCCGGGCCGATTAAGCGGTCAATGGCCGCTCCGATTTGCCAGGTCATAAAGACCGCAGCACTGCCGGATATAAGGCCTAAAGCGGCGGCTAAGACCATGAGCTTGCGGTAAGGGCGCAAGGAGGGCCAGAATTTTTTTAAGAGCTCAGTTGTTTGGGCATTTTTTTTCTCAGTCATTGGCGACACCTTCTTTTTGTGAGGCTAAAATTGCTTGATAAGTGGGACTGTTTACGGCCAAGTCCTGATGGCGTCCTTGGGCAACCAGGCGACCTTCTGCCATGACCAAAATCAAATCGGCATTTTGAATGGAAGAGATGCGCTGGGAAATGATGATTACCGTACCGGTTTTGGCTTGTTGCAGTCCTTGGCGCAAGTGCAGATCCGTTTGATAATCCAAAGCACTTAAAGAGTCGTCTAAAATCAAGAGGGGGGCTTTTTTAATCAAAGCCCGGGCGATGGTTAAGCGTTGGCGCTGACCGCCACTTAAATTGTGCCCCCCTTCAAAGATCATCGTCTCCAATTGTTCAGGTAATGCCCGGACAAAATCGGCGGCTTGGGCGATTTCCAGTGCTTGCCAACACGCTTCGTCGGTAGCATCGGCTTTGCCCCATTGCAAGTTTTCTTTAATGGTGCCGGAAAAGAGCACGGCTTTTTGAGGTACTTGGGCGATTTTCTCCACTAAAATTTGAGGCGGGTATTCTTTGATTGGAACTTGATCGATGAAAAGATCGCCTGTAGTCACCGGATAAAAGCCTGCCATCAATTGGGTTAATGTGGTTTTGCCGCTGCCGGTAGCGCCGGTAATGCCCACGGTCATCCCCGGTTCAATGGTAAAACTGATGTCTTCAAGGGCTAGGCCATAATTTGTCCCGTAGCGAAAATCCACTTGGTCAAATTGAATCTTGGTGCCTTTTGCATCAGGGGTAGCCTCGTCGCTGACATACCAGCTGACATTGTTTAAGGTGTTCACCGTTTCGGTAGCCAAGACTTCATTGACCCGCTGTGCCGAAGCCGCCGCTCGGGTGAAAATCACCACCAAGTTAGACACCACGATTAAAGCTAAGAGCATTTGATTCATATAATTGACCAAAGCCAAGACTTCTCCTTGAGCCAGACGCCCAGAATTAACCCAAGGTGCGCCTTGGGCAAACAAAGCTAGAATTCCCAGATTCAAAATCAAGGTGGTTGCAGGGGTTAAAATCGCCGAGAGGTTGTTCACCCGCTTGCTGACGTTGGCTAAATCTGTCGTGCTATTTGCAAACTGGTGCTCTTCTCGATTTTCCCCGGCATAGGCTCGAATCACCCGAACTCCGCTTAAGTTTTGCTCCACCAGTTGATTGACTTTATCCAAAAGTTTTTGAGCTTTTTTGTACAAAGGAACACTGCCGCGAATAATCACAAAGAGCAGCAGACAAAAGACAGGTAAGATCAATAAAAACAAGAGTCCAGCTTGCCAGTCAATACTAAAGGCCATGACCACCGCACCGATGCTCAAAAAGGGTGCTCTGACCACCAAGCGAATCAACATGGCTAATGCCAGTTGCAGTTGGTTAATATCGTTGGTGCTGCGGGTAATCAACGAATCCGTACCAAACTGGTTCAATTGGCTAAATGACAGCTGGTTAATCTTTTTCATCAGCTGATTGCGCAACTCAGTGCCAAAGCCTTGAGAAGCGATGGAAGAATAATACTGGCAAATCACCGCACAACCAAGCCCCACTACAGACAAGAGCACCATTAAGCCCATCATCTGCCAAATGACGGTGGGATTGTGGGCATTGATGCCTTCATCCACCAAGCGAGCCATGAGTAAGGGCAAAAACAGCTCAAAAACCGCTTCGAGAAATTTAAAAAAAGGCCCCAGAAAAATTTGTTTCCGGTATTTTTTGGCGTGAATCAATAATTTTGTCATGGAAAACTCCTTAAAAAATGTGCCTCGCTACTCTACGTAAAGCCGAGGCCTTGTCTTCTTATTTTAGCCGATTGTCGAAAAAGAGAAAAGGGCGGGGGTTCATGGAAACCTGGGGCAAATTTTGCAACCGCCACTGTCGATTCTCTAGCCATCTTTCTAGCCATCTTTCTAGTCATCTTTCTAGCATCTGTGGCCCACTGGGGTATAATAAAGAAAACAGAAAGGGGGATTTACGTGGCGACGTTTATTCAAATTGTGCTCTTATTTTTTTGTTATTCCTTTATCGGCTGGCTGTGGGAGACGGTTTATTGTTCCATTAAAGCCAGAAAGTTTCAGTACCGGGGCTTTTTAATCGGCCCGATTACGCCGATTTACGGCTTTGGGATTTTGGCGGTGCTTTACTTTTTACAGCCCTTTCATGAAAATTTACTACTATTATATGTGACGGCGACACTCATCGTTACCATCTTGGAATACCTCACCAGTTTTGGCTTGGAAAAACTCTTTCACGCTTCTTGGTGGGATTACAAAGATGTGCCCTTAAATATCAACGGCCGGGTGGCGGTACCGGTGTCACTGTTTTGGGGGGGAGGCTGTGTCTTTATCGTGAAAATCTTAAACCCTCAAGTCTTACAGCTGGAACATTGGCTGGCAGAACACTTCGGCTTTTTACTGCCGGTGTGCTTGATTGCGGTCATGTCCTTTGATTTAGGCTATACTTTGGCGAATATGGCGGCTTTCCAGGCAGCAGTCAAACGCCTCAATGCTACGGTAGATCAGCGAAAAGCCGAGCTAAAAGGTGTCTTGGAAACTTCCAAAGAAGACGTGCAACAGCACTTAAACTGGTCGAAATACTTTGGGGATCACCCGGAAGAAGCGGAAAATTTGCCTCGTTTGAACTTTAACCAGCGGCGTTTATTGAAAAACTTCCCTCAATTGCGCTTGTCCAATGTGAAAAATGGCCGGGAATTGCGTCAATTAGTGGAAGATTTACGGAAAGGTTCCAAGTAATGTTACAAACCCATTACAAGAAAAAGTGGGGGCTGGCCTAGGTCAGTCCCCACTTTTTGGTCATTTTTGTAAAAAAATCGAGAGGAAAATCCCACTTTTTTCACGGATTGTAATAAATTGTTAAGAAATTGCAACAAAACTCGCCAAAACTCTTTGTATAATAAGACAGGTTGGTACAATTGCGTCTTTTATCGTGAGAGACGGGAAATTGTCAAGTAATGTGAAATACAGAGATGAGTTTGAAGGAGTGTTGGATTTTTGAAGAGCAAGTGGACCCTGGCAATTGTGGCTTTATTAAGCGCAAACCTTGTGACCCCGGTAATCGCCCAAGCAGAATCGTTGGACGAGCTGAATCAAAAGGAAAGTGCGGTTTTAAAAGAAAGCGACCAAATTTCCAGTGACGTGCAAAGTGCTTTGACCGCGGCAAATGAAACATACGCTCAAGTAGAAGCAAGCAAAAACGCCATTGAAGAAAACCAAGCAGCCATTCAAAAGGCAGAAGCTGAAATCGAAACCACCCAAGCAACCATTGAAAAACGCCAAGCCGTAGTGGCAGAACGATTGAAAAACATCCAAGTCAACGGCAGTTTTGAATACAACTGGAGCGCTTTATTGAGTGCGGAAAGTGTCACTGATTTTATCAATCGGGCCATGGCCATCACCCAGTTGCAATCCATGGAAAAAGAAAAAATCGAAAGCTTACATGCAGAAAAACTCAAGTTGGAAGACTTGCAAGCCACCGTGGTAGCCAAGCAAGCCGACCTGAAAGCCAATGAAGCCAACTTGGAAGCTGAAGCTAGCGAACTAGATGCTAAAGTGGCGAGCTTAAAAGCCCAATTAGCGGAAAATCAAACTACGCTAAATGAAATCGCCGCTTCTAAAGAAGTAGAAACCGCCCGCATTCAAGCGGAAAAAGAACAAGCAGAAAAAGAGGCTGCTGAAAAAGCGAAGGCTGAAGAAAAAGCCAAAGCCGAAGCAGCCGCCAAAGCTGCGTCTGAACAAGCTGCAGCTGAAGCCGCTAAAAAAGCCGAAGAAAGTACACCGGATAGCAGCACCACGACCGAAAGTGAAACCGGCACTAGCGATTCCACTACCCCAAGTGATTCTGGCAACAGTGGCAATACTGGCAACACCGGCAGTACCGGCGATACTAGCGGTAGTTACCGCACCATGACCTTTGAGTCCACCGCCTATTCCTATGCCGAAGCCGGTGCCAGCTACTTTACCGCTTCTGGGACTGACCTTAGAGCCAACCCCCAAGCCGTAGCAGTGGATCCTTCTGTGATTCCTTTAGGCACATTGGTGGAAGTAGAAGGCTACGGCCTAGCACTCGCCTTAGATACTGGTGGGGCCATTAAAGGCAATATTTTAGACGTGCATTTTGACAATGTGGCAGCCTGCATTAACTGGGGCCGTCGCCAAGTGCAAGTTAAGATTTATAATTAATAGCTAAAAAGGGTCTGTGGCAATTGGTGTCACCGTCCTCCGAACCGAACAATACCAAACGTGAGCCACGAGCAAAAGACAAGCAACTTCCATTAAACATCATGGGAAGTTGCTTGTCTTTTCATCGTTAAAAATTTCAAACGCTAACTAACCTGTTTTTCTCAAGCTAAGTCAGCGTAATTGCTAGTTGAACTTAGCGATTTTTGCTTAGTTTAACTGTACTAGGCGACTGAAAGGAGCGTAGTAACTTTTTCTCTTTATACGTATGGTATTGTTCGTTCTCCGGACTAAGACACCACGGTTGTCGTGATTCTTTTTGTCCATCTATTCCTTGTAAATAGATAGAAAGTTCGCTAGCTATCATTTGAAAGTGGCTAAGGTCATGTTCTTTTTTACGAATTTTCGCCGTAAAATTCTTTTTAATTGTAAAATAATATACAAGTTTTATATATTCCCTTGGCTTTTTGGCTGATTTCATTATAATAGAATCAGTTGAGAATCATTCTCAGAAATCCAGTGAAGGGTGAAGGAACATGGCAAAGCAAATTGACTTCAATCGGCCGTTGTATGAAGTGGCCACAGAATTTCCTGAAATAGTGGGGATTATGGCCGATTTAGGCTTTAAAGAAATCAAAGCCCCGGGGATGTTGCAAACCGCCGGGCGTTATATGACCATTCAAAAAGGCGCCAAATTGAAAAAAATTCCTTTGGAGCAGATTCGCCAAGCTTTTGTGGCGGCCGGCTTTCAAGTGATGGACTAAAAGGAGCGAGAAGATGAATTCAGAAAAACAACGCCGCCAAGAGCGGATTGTGGAAATTTTATCCTTATTACACGAAGGTGGGGCTTTTGAGGAAGCCAAGCGCTTGTTTAACGAAGAGTTTGAAGGGGTGGATGTGACAGAAATCACCGCAGCGGAAAAAGCCTTGATTCAAGGGGGGCTGAACCCAGCAGAGATTCAGCGGTTGTGCAATATCCATGCGGCGGTCTTTAAAGGCGCGATTAACGAGATTCACCGCTCTAATTATGAACACGAACAGCCGGGACACCCTGTCCACACGTTGAAATTAGAAAACCAAGTGTTGCAGTCCTTGTTAACCGATGAAATTGGGGATTTGCTGAAAAAAATCGGGGCAGGGGACTGGAGTTATCGGGAACGTCTCTTGGCGGCTTTGACGGATTTAGGCCAGTTGGAACGCCATTATGCCCGGAAGGAAACCTTGGTTTTTAGCTACATGGAAAAATACGGCATCACCGCACCACCTCAAGTCATGTGGGGAGTGGACGATCATGTGCGCCAGTTGATTAAAGAAATCCGCAGCTATGCCGAAAATCCCAAAGCAGCCTTTAATCCTTTGTCGGAAAAATGGCAAGCTTTGGAAACGGAAATTGAGGAAATGATCTTTAAAGAAGAAGAGATCATGGTACCGATGACCTTAGATGTCTTTAGCTTGGCAGACTGGGCGCAAATTGCCGCTGACAGCTTTGATATTGGCTTTGCCTTTATCCCAGAACCACTGCCTTGGAAACCTAGTGAAGCTGCTTTGGAAAAAGAAAAAGACGCCGAACCAGCCCGGCTAGCAGCCATCGCCCAAGCCAAAGAAACCACTGCGGGCATTGCCCAAGGATTGGCCGCCGGAGAAGAAATTCCAACGGCAACTGCTGAAACTAATGAAGAAAATTACGACTGGCAAAAAGCCAGCACACCGGAAACTGTAGTCTTACCTACGGGAGTTTTGGAATTTGATCAATTGGTGGCCCTCTTCCAAGTGTTGCCTGTGGATTTAACATTGGTGGATGCCAACGATACCGTGCGTTTTTATTCCGAAGGCCAAGAGCGGGTCTTTCCGCGAACCAAGTCTGTCATCGGCCGGCAAGTGGTAAATTGCCACCCGCCGAAAAGCATGCACATGGTACAAGCCATTTTAGATGGTTTTAGGGAAGGTAGTCGAGATAACGCAGAGTTTTGGATTGATTTAGGCCCTAAAAAAGTCTACATTCGCTATTTTGCCTTGCGCAAAGCAGGGGAATACTTGGGCTGTCTGGAAGTCACCCAAGATATTACCGATATTCAAAAAATTTCCGGTCAAAGCCGTTTGCTGGATTAAGATGCTACAAAAAACCGCCTCTTCTTTATCGAAATAGGCGGTTTTTTTATAGACCAAAGCTATCCAAAACGCTAAATCACTCGTTTTTCTTCGGCTTCTAGTTCCCACATTTGCCGCTTTTGGGCCTGGTAGCGTTCCAAATAAGTGGGGATAAAACTACCTCGTTTGCCGGGGATGTCTTGAATTGCCAATGACTCCAACACCCGATCCAACACCGGAGTGCTGGGAAAATCCAAAAAGGACTGCAAAGCGGTGGTGGGACCGGGGACAAAGCGCTCTTGCCGGCGTTTCAAAATCCCCTGGCACAAACAAGCTTGGCGCAGGTTGGCACGCAATGAGTCCGGGCGTTGGGTCACCAGTAAACTCAGGCCATAGGTGGTGTGGATGATGGTCTGGCCAAATTCCCCCGGCAAAATCTGATAAATGCTCTCTGGATTTAGCCAAATGCTCTGACTGGCATCGTTTTTGGAACCCACGGGAAACAAGCTGAAATGAGGCCCGGCAGCCGGCAATTTGTAATGTTTGGTGCCCAATAAATGGCAAAGGGTCTCTTCGTAAATCTTGTCAAAAGGCAGTTGAAGCTGTTCTTGCAACAGTTCATTCAAAAGATGGCGCACTTTGCGATTGAGCTTGTAGAGTCCCTTTGAAGAAATCAACACCGTCTGCTCTTCTGCCGGCAAAGGACAAAGAGCCAAAATCGTCTGGCTGTAATCAATGGCGTGGGTGGGCAAGAGGGTTTCCGTTAAGACGCTCATAGAGGAAAGGTCAAAGGTTTTATGAATATAATCTGAATCCAGATGATCCAGTTGGGCTTTTAAGGCGGGCATGGTCTGGTGGGCGATTTTTTCGCATTGCACAAATTGAGCTTCAGTTAACATAGAGACTCCTTTCTGGCAGAAAAGCAAGACTGGGAAAAATTTCTGCCACAACGCATTTTTTGTTTTTTTATTTTACCATGAGAACGTACGTTTGGATAGAGGTAAAATAACAAGAAGCGGTTATTTGTTTTAGGAAGAGCATTTCGGGGAACTTTTGAAATGGTGAAAAGACTTGTTATAAAACAGTGGCGGGTTTCGGATATCCATAACCCACAAAGTAAAGGAAAGAGAAAGTAAAGGAAAGGGAAAGAAAAGAAAAGCCGCCTGTCGCCTAGAATACTTTAAACAATTGATAAGGAGCAAGCAATATCACAAGCAAGGCGACAAGCAGGCGACAAACAATCAATTTTAAAAATTTGATGAGAAAACGCTCCTCCCTTTTGACAAAACGGGTGTTTTTTTCGTGTTAAGAGTGAAGGCACAAAGGGGAGGAATGAACATGGCTAGACCGTTAAAACAAGGATTGGACTATTACCCGCTGGATGTGGAGTTTTACCGTGACATCAAAATGCGCCACTTAACTCATGCTTTTGGGGTGGAAAGTCTGGTGCTTATGCTGACGTTAGTGGGGATTATTTACAAAGAAGAGGGTTATTTTACCCACTGGAATGAGGAGGTTTGCTTTCTTGTGGCGGCGGATAATTACACCACAGAAGAACAAGTGACCGCTGTGGTGGAAAAGGCGGTGGCTGTGGGATATTTTGACCAAATGTGTTATGAAACCTATGGCATTTTGACCTCTTCGGAGATTCAAAAGCATTATTTGGCGGCGACATACAAGCGCAAGCAAGTCACCATGGTGGCGGAATATTTCTTAGTTCCCGAAGAAGCCTGGGGAAATCTGCACTTGGTCGCTTTGGATAAAAGTCCGCAGCAAGGAAGGACAAAGGGGAAAACGGGGATAGTAACCGAACTTGATGGGGATTGCAGAGTGGGGGAAGCTGTTGAAGTTACTGAAGCTGAAGCTACCGCTGAATCTGACAAAACCGGTGAAACCGAGGTAGCCCCAATAGCCAAAACGCCAGCGTGTGAGAAAGTGACGGCAGATGGGCAATCGACCACACCGGCCCCAATGCCATCAAAAACGCAACTCAACACGCGGTCCAAAGAACAGCGCCAAATTCAGCCCGAACCACAAACGCAATCCGAAGAACAACGCCAAAGACAGCCCAAACCACCAGCACAACCTAAAACGCAACCGGCGATTCAACAAGATCTAAAAGCATCAACCCCAATCTTTCCCCCACCCAATGACGGGGATTGTCCTCCAGCAGAAAAATTAATGCCTCCTCTGGCTGAGGGGGAGTTAGCCAAGCTTTTTCCAGCGGATTGGCAAGAAGAAAATCCAGACTGGGTGATTCATCCTGCCGAAATGCAGGAAAATTTTGGGAGCATCATCTTTGAAAAACGCCCTGAAGTTAGCCCGAAAACTAACACCAAAACAAGCCCAAAAGTCTCTTCTCACGCTAAACTTGCGGTTTTTCCTCAGGCCAATCAAAATACCCTCACCAAGACCGAAAGTTTTAAAAATTGGCATGGGCTGTGGCAAACGCCGAACTTGCTGATTCAAAAAGAATTGGCTCGCTTGGTGAATGAACATGGGGATTTGGTCGTGGCCTTGGCGGTGCAAATTGCCGGTGAAAAGCAAGTTCGGGCCAATCACGCCTTGTCTTTTGTTAAAAGTTGTCTTTTGGAATGGACGCAAGCCGGGGTAAAGGAACTAGAGGAAATCCAAGCCTATCAAAAACAGCGCAATCAGCGTAACCAAAGCAATTATGGCCAGAATTGGCGGGTAGCTTCCAGAGGGCAAGATGAGCAAAATTCGTCTCAAAATTCCCGAAATCAAAGCAGTTTTGCCAAAAGTAGCAAGTCCACACTGCGCCCAGGCCAAGAACTAGAGGATTGGACTAGCCATAAGACCGTGCCTCAAGATCGCCAAACCTGGTTGCGGCTACAAAAGGAGTGTGCCTTGTTGATGGGGGCCAGCTATGTGCCGGACGAAAATTTCATCGCTACCCCAGCGGAATTAGCCTGGATCAAAGACGAACAAGCGGACTATCAAAATCCTGTGTATCTCAATGCTGCCGGCGTTTTTTCCTAGGATATCTTTCGTTGAGTAAAGGCGCTTCATAGGGATAACTTAAAAAGCAGATTGCTTGTTACAAGAAAAATTGGCTAAGTAATTGGCTTTCTTTTGAAAAATAGAGGGGAAAATCCGGAGTTGCATTGGGAAAATCTAGGAGTGAGGAAGGAAAATCCGGCAACCCCCAAGTATTTCCCGCTTATGAAAGGCAATTTCCGCAACAATTTTGGATGAGTTTCACTGCTTTAAAGTTGTCGATGTACTGGCTAACTCCCGCTCTTAAGCGGGCTTCTTGGGGAATAAAAAATTTTTTCTTCAAAATCTAGTGTTTCCATTTTCTTTGTTTAATAGCTGTTTTCCTTAGAGGGTTATCGTTTTTCTACCCGGGATTTCTCCAGGGGCTTTGTTATGCTTTTGTCACCGGCCGGAATTCATAACAAAGAAGGAAATGCTATGAACCAAGAAGAAATCAGTCGTTTATTGCCTGAGTATGCCCCGGTGATTGATCGGGTCTTGCAGCGAGCAGGTGTTTTTTATCACTATCCCGACTGCGAGGATTACCGCCAAGATTTGTCGCTGGTTTTGCTCCAGTGGATGAAAAAAAGTGACAGTTTGCTGCATTTTTTACTGGAATATCCTGAGGGGAAGATTTACCAGCGCTTGTTGTGGTTTTTATTGGATTGTCGCCGGAAAGAATCAAAGAAAATTCAAGGTCAAGTGGAAATCGAAAAGCTGGCGGAATATTTTGGTGATAGCAAAAGTATTGCAGACGAGGCCTTGGTCCAAGAAGAAACTTTTCTGGCTTGTTGGGAATCCCTTACCCCGAGCCAGCAAAACCAGTTTTGGATTTTATGGGATAAACCAAAAGAAAAACAGTGCAGTCGCTCTTTGTTGAGTTATTATCGCTGCCAGTTGAAAAAAAAGTTTAAAAACTTTTACCCAAATCTTTGACATTACACCTGTTTTATTCGTGTTAATAGTGTAGGGCCTACAAAAACCAACGAAGGAGGAAGAAACATGAAAGCACATTTGGAAAACAGTATGGGGATTATGATTCAGGAGCCAGGAGCGAAGAATTTGACGAAGCAGACCATGAACAACGCCATTGAAAACCCGTCGGAAACGGCTGTCTTAAGCCTGATTGATGTCTTTCGGCCTTTATTGCCGGCGGATCATCGAGTGACCAGTGTAGTGGAAACCAAAAAAGCAGAATACACCATTGACTAGGAGGAAGAAAGATGAAAAAACTACGAATGACTTTTTTAGATGGGGAAGGCAAGCGCCGAAATTTGGAACCGCGAATTGCCGCTGAGAATTTGTCCGCCACCGTGGTGCGAGACAGCATGAGCCTGTTGCGAGATTTGGAGATTTTTGAAAAAGACGACGTGCCATTGTATGACGTGGTGAAAGAAGCCAAGTACATTGAAACCATTGAAACACCCCTATTTAAAGTAGATTAAATAACCCAACTGCCCAAAATTTGCGATTCTGTCGTTTTGGGCAGTTTTTTTTGAAGCAAAGTTTCCTTCTTTATTGAATTAACAAAAAAATCAAAAAATTCTTGCAATTAATTTTGAAACTTGCTATACTTTGAAAAAATAAACGAGAAGGAGTGAAAGAGATGGCAAAGCGCGCATGTTACTGGTGGAACTGGCATAGTTGAGGTTGCGTGTATGCGATGGCATAGATGCAACTTTGGCATACACCAAAGACATCTATGCCGGTCATCACTCTTTTACGGAAAAGACCGGAGAGCTGAATTTTCAGCTTGCCGGTCTTTTTTTACCTTTTTTGCCAATGAAAAATAACGGAGGAATGAAAAATGAAAAACGAAATGATGAATAAAACAGCAATACTTGAAACGAAAGGCAACAATGAAAATGCCGGCTACTACGGAGAATTCGGCGGGCAATACGTGCCAGAAGCGGTCTTAACCGCTTTAGATGAAATCACGGAAGCCTATGAAGCTGCCAAAGCAGATCCAGCATTTGACGCAGAATATCGCAGTTTACTGGCAGATTATTGTGGTCGGGCAACGCCATTGTACTACGCGGAAAAACTAACGAAGCAACTAGGTGGCGCTAAGATTTATTTGAAACGAGAAGACTTGAATCACTTAGGAGCGCATAAGTTAAATAACGTGTTAGGGCAGATTCTTTTGGCCCGGCGCATGGGTAAGAAGCGAATCATTGCCGAAACTGGTGCCGGACAACACGGGGTGGCCACAGCAGCTGCGGCAGCCCGCTTTGGCTTGGAATGTGTGGTGTACATGGGAGCTGAGGACTGTCGCCGGCAAAAATTAAACGTCTTTCGCATGGAAATGCTGGGAGCGACCGTAGTCCCGGTAACAGCAGGCCAAGGCACGTTAAAAGAAGCGGTAGATGCTGCCTTTGCCGACTTAGTGGAGCACTTGGAAGATACTTTTTACATCATTGGTTCTGCGGTGGGGCCTCATCCTTATCCTATGATGGTCAAAGACTTTCAAAAAGTCATCAGTGAAGAAGCCCGTGAGCAGATTTTGGCAAAAGAAGGCCGCTTGCCCAATGCCGTCTTTGCCTGTGTCGGGGGTGGCTCTAACGCCATTGGCAGTTTTGCGGCATTTATTGAAGATGAAACCGTGCGCTTGATTGGAGCAGAAGCGGCGGGAGACGGGGTGGATACTGGCCGCCATGCTGCGACTATGACTAAAGGCAGCGTGGGCATTTTAGACGGCATGAACACCTATGGCCTCTTTGATGAAGCAGGCAACGTGGCTCCGGTTTATTCCATTTCCGCCGGCCTCGATTATCCTGGGGTGGGCCCAGAGCACGCTTTTTTGAAAGAGAGCGGCCGAGGGGAGTATTACGCCATTAGTGACGAAGAAGCCGTCCAAGCGTTCTTGGCTTTAAGTAAAGCAGAAGGCATTATCCCCGCCATTGAAAGCTCCCATGCGGTAGCCCAGGCCATGAAGCAAGTGCCGCAAATGAAGCCTGAAGACTTGGTGATTATCACCATTTCCGGTCGAGGAGACAAAGACGTGGAACAAATTGCCGATTATTTAGGGGTGGAGATTTAAGGATGAATTGATCATGCAAATATCAAAAAAGCTGACAGGAGAAAAACTTCCGTCAGCTTTTTTTATAGACTAAGCTATAAAAAATTCCATATTACAAACCTATAGCGAGCTTTGCGAACTCGTTTGGCTTTTCTTATTATTTGCTTGTAGGTGGTGTTTTTTTCTTTCGTAATAAAACCAAGAGTACCAGTAAAATCAGTAGCAATAAGCCAATCACCACGGCAATGCTAATGATTACCCAATTTGGCAAAGTAGCGCTTTTTAAGGTTTCTACCTCAGCTTTTTTAATCTGGAATTTCTTATTCAGCCGCCAAGAATTGCCGTCGCCATCTTGGGCAGTAATTTGCATTTCGTAGCTGCCTACGGGGATGTATTGCTCCGTGTACTCAATGGGCAAGTCAAAATTGGAATTTGGCGCCATTTGGAAGTCGGCTTTTTCAAAACTGACAATCGCTTCTTGGGTTTCCAAATCTTTGACTTTGACTTGTAAGTTCAACTCGCTGATAAACGTCGGCTGGGTATTTTGCAAGTTGGCAAAAACCGTATTTTTATAGTTGTGAACCCCTTGATTGATCTCGTTTAATACGAGATTAGGGGTTATTTTTTCGTCGTCTTCGGTCAGTCGCATGGCCACGGTATAAGAAAAAGTATTGTCAATCAACTGTTGGCTAGCCGGCCGGTCTTCTGGGTAAACTTCTTCCACGTAAAAGCCCCCGAGCAGTTGTCCTTTAAAGGTTTCTTTTGGGATATTCACCTCATAGGAAACTTGCCGGCTGTCTTTCGGTGGGATAATCACCGACACCGGGCCTTTGACTAAGTCTTTAATCGAAAGCTTCAAAGAGCTGTCCACCACTTTGTCTTGAGTGTAGTCAATCACCCCAAATTTATTGGTGGTGGCGGTATTAAACTGAATGCTGATTTCTTTTTGGTATTCCGTAGTATTGTGAATCTCCATGCCCACATTGGTGGTGGTTTCCGGTTTGACTCTCAGATCAAAGTAGGTGCTGACATCCCTTGCTTGCTCTGCGGGAAATAGCGGCGTGATATCAAAGCCGGCTTCTGTTTGAGCAGAGCAAGCTAGGGGAGACCCCCAAATCAGTCCTATAAGTATTGTGATGAAGAGCGCTAGTTTTTTCAAGGGCCTCCTCCTTTCGATTAAAAACCAGGACTAGCAGCTAGTCCCGGTAAACTGCGATATTTTATTAGTCTGCCGGACCAGATGCCAAGTTCCAAGCTAAGGTCATGGATTGGTTTGCGCCAGTGGATGAGGCCCCAAAACTCAAAGCAGAGCTTTCACTGAAGAGGTATCTTGTTGATCCCATACCTGTCCCTTCTCCAGCAGACATTGCGTTTGTGAAAGTATTTGATGACTCTGTAATCAATAGAGCCGGAGCTTGATCGTTACCAGAAGGGGCTACTCCGCCAAAATCTGTATCAAAACTTAATTGAGTTGATAGGGTTGGTGTGATCAATCCTGATGTTTTTGTTTTGTATTTTACTTGTAAGTGCCAGCCGGCTTCAAAGGTATCTTCTACCCCAATGGTTGGGTTAGGAACTTCAAGTCCGGCGGTTCCTGCACTTGCATCTTTTGTACCAAAGTCTAAATCATCTAATGAGGTAATTCTCAATACTTCACCAGTTGATTCAAAGGAAATCTTTGCATCATTTTCTGCAGCTCTACCAGTAGTCTCGTCAATCGTAGCCCCTGAAACTGTACTTGGTAAAATGAATGCTCCAGCAGAAACAACAACTAACAACCCTAATGCTTTTTTCATTTTAAAACCACCTTTGCTATTTTTTTATTCGAAATAATTATATCACACTCATAAATCTCATGCTATTTAAATCTAATTCTTTAATAAAAAACGGGGTATATTTATTGATTTTATAGGTTTTTATCAAGTTTTAATAATCTTGCGTACCATACCGAGTGTTTTTGTTTAATAAAAATTGAAAGTTTTATTTCATTTTGTTATCATTGAAATGTAATGTTTTTGGTTTTGATGAAAATGAAAATGAGTATTTTGTCTATACCGAGTGTTGTGGGTTTTAGGAAGAGAAAGGGAGATTGGAAAAATGAAGAAAATAAAACGAAAACTTGCTGTCTGGAGCAGTATTTTTCTATTAACTAGTCAATATGGACTGACTATTCCCCGGGTAGTGCATGCTGAGACTTCGGATACGCCACTTGAAGAGGTGGTGGAAACAACAGATGGAAGCACCCAAGGAGTAGCCACGAAGATTTTAAAAACAAGTTTGAAGTTTGTGGGAAAACAGGGACTTAAATTAGGATTGTTGAATGTGGAAGGGCAGGCAAGTGATCCAATGGTTAGCTCCATGGCAACTGCTGCGTTGAGGGTCGTTTTTCCGGCTAAAATGGTTTTTAGAGAAATAGATCAGATGAAAAAACAATTGCAAGCCATTAATGATCAGCTAGGAGCTCTTAGTCATCAAGTAGATCAGCGCTTTTTAGAGTTGGGTATTAAGGATCAAGAGAATGAGATTAACAATAAACGAACAATTTTCGTCAATATTGGTGAGCGGTATAATGAATTATCAGAAAAATATGATGCTGCTATAGAGGCCTATCGAGTATATGGGGACGATCCTTCAACTGCCAATTATCAAAATTTTTACGATAAATATGTAGCGTTAAATGATTTTTTGAGTGGAACGGATATGGAAAAAATGGAAGGAAATTTTAACACTGATTTGAATACTCTTGTAGATTTATTAGATCCTAAAAACAACAATCAAGGAAATCAAACTAGCCAGAATTATCTTTATAATGTGCAAAAATATGCTGCTAGCACCATGGCTTTTCGTCATCAATCCTATGATTTCATGGCCTCATCTTTTGAAGAATTGGTGGGCTACGCATTAGATTATTTAATGACTTATCGTACCTATACAACAACTAGAATAGAAGAGCAAAAAAATCTGATTTACAACATGCAAAAACAAGGGGATCGAACTTCAATAATCTCCAAAATTAATAATTTAGAAACAAACTATCAATTGGCTTCTAACAAGCTATTAGGAGCAATTGAAGCTGCAGCGGAGCACTATTTGGCGCCTATAGCTAAAGATCAATCGACGGAACATGATCGTGAGGACAGAATTGGAATGGATTATTCGTCAACCAATGACGGCAAGGTCCACGATGCATGGCTCGAAAATACTGATCCCGAAGAGAAGCCAAACTATACTACGAATGCCGTGGATACTGATCGCTATTTATATTTTTATCGGGTTAAGCCGATTGGAGAAGAAGCCAATGATAGCCAACCTTTTGGTAAAGAAACATCAAACTATTATATTTTAAATCATGGTACAGGAACGGCAGAAGAAAAAAAAGAAGGGTACCGTCGCTTACGTACGTATAATTTGTGGCATAAAAAGGACTTTGATTTGACTATCCTTAAAAACAACACTTTCTTTGTAGCTGCTGATTTCTTTAATTTACGTAGAGCTTCGGATACGAATATGGGAGCAGATTTGTTACCTTATATTCATGATTATGACGAACTATTCAAAATGGAAAGTTACTCTTTTGCTAATAAGAATCTTACAAAGCATTTGACTGAAACAGGAGAATTGCCTAAAAATAATATTGTTGGTGAAAATGATAAGTGGTTGTTAAATTATTACACGGAACCTAAACAAAATAATAGGGCTGAAATCGCAGATGGTAAGATTGGCCTTACGGATACTCGAGTAATTGAACCTGGTAAAACTTATAATATAGCGAGTATGGAAACGGATAATTTATCTGAAAAAGAATATGCAGATGAAAAAAGTGACGATGAGCCCTATTTAGTGATTTTGAAAAATACTGGTGTAGATGGTGTAGAACATTACACTGTTAAAAGTGAAGGGGTGAATGCTGAACTCATAACAATTGACATAGCGGATGAAGACATCAATAGTCATAACAAACATCACGTTAATTCTGGGGCAGATGTCTCAGTTAAAGTTAACCTACCATCTGCTGAAAAAGGCTATAAAAATCAGCTCACTCAATTAGTGGCGAAATATCGGAATGGTCCCGTTTATCAAGAATTGTATAGTAATCAAATCGAAACAGCAGAAGGCGCTACCACCAGTGTAAATGAAAATTTCGAAGTTCCGACAGAATATTCAATGACTGTTCCTTACGATGATACGGTTATTTCGGCAGAATATGAAACTATCAAAGAAAGCTACGAGGTAAACATTGAGGCAGATCCAGTAAATGGCTATGCAAGTTTCTCCGCAACCTCATATTTACAAGGAAAAGCAGAATTTGATGAAGAAGTAGAAATCAATGTTTCACCAGTGGAAGGAAAAGTGGTTACTGGCGTGGAAATTACTTCAGAAGATGGTACGAAAGTGGTAGCGAACCGGGTAGCTGCTGAAGAAAGTGGGATACCAAGTCTTGGGGGTGGGGTTTTCCGCTTCAAGATGCCGGCAGGAAATGTTACGGTAAAACCTCTTTATGAAGCTGGAGTTATCGTAGATTTAAAAACGGATCCCAATACGATTAAAGCAGAAGACGTGATGAGCTTTACTAATCTAAATCTTTGGGATACCAATCTTTTGAACGATATCTTTGATGAGAACAATCAAAAAATTGAAGATACGGTTATCAGAGGGACGTTTGCTAAAGAAGCCGACTTGCACTTTACTGCCAAAAATGCGGAAAAGTATGCCTTAAAATCTATCCTAGGCGACATCCCCGGTTCAGCCGATGATGTGGACATTCCTTTAGAAGAGTCCGGTAAATACCAACATACACTGCCTAAAAAAGTGACAAGTAGCTATTCCTTGGTTGCCCAGTATCTGGATTTCAACAATAAATCTGATCAAGTGAAACTAGCGAAAACAAAAGGCGGGAAAGTCAATTTTGAAGGAGTACCAAATACGGTGGAAGAAATGCCTTTTACAGAAGGGGAGACCGTAAACATCAACATTGCGCCTGATGCAGACTGGGCCTTTGATGAAACGCAACTGAAAGTAACGTTCAATGGGATAGAAACGGAGGATTACCAGCTAAAACAATTTGTTGATAAAGATGATACCCCGAAAGCGCAATTGAGCTTCAAGAAAATTGCTGGGGCCGTCCAAGTGGATATTGGCTTTACCCAAGAGAATTTGGTTTACCTAGAGGACGAGGGGGGGAGCTTGCGCTTTAAAGAAAGCAACACCAATCGAGAAACCTATGCCGCCGGAGAGAAAATTCAAGTCAAAATTGATCCTTTTGATAAGTTTATCAAGGAGAGCTTGCAGATTGTGGCAGAGGGCAAAGAGGTTGTTACGAAAGATCAAGTGAGCTACGATGGGAATCTGCTTACTTTTACGAAACCAGATACTAGTGCTGTAATCACGGTAAAAGCTAGCTTTGAGGTAGAAAACACCATTACCAAAGTAGTGGAAGAAATCGGCAAAGGACAAAATGATTTCCAAGTGTTAAATGAAAAAGGAGCAGAAATCACCAAAGCCTATAGCCGTGATGAAGTAGTGGTAAGTATGAGCTCTGAATCCCAAGAAAAACTAGTCCAACTTTTGGTAGTCGGGGAGGTCAGTGGGACAAAGACTGCACTAGATTTGACCAAAGAGCTGCGTTTTACGATGCCAAGAGAAGCGATTCGCATCGAGGCCAGCTTTGATAATGAACAAGGTCGAGATGACAACCATCCTGATCAGAATAAGGACGGTCACTACGTCTTAAAAACCTATGAACACTTTCTCCAAGCAGGCAAACTGATGAACTTGCCATTAAAGGACAACTCCTATAAAACTGCGACTTATGTGCTAGATCGGATTGTGGACTTTAAAGACCAAGCATGGCAACCATGGGGGAGTGCAGAACAGCCCTTTACCGCTACATTAGACGGAAAAGGCTTTGGGATTATCAATCTGAATCTCCAAGGAAGCGCCTTACTTGATACCATTGGCGAAGAAGGAGTGCTGAAGAATTTAGGTATTCTTTCAGTGAAAGTAAAGGAAGTGAAGACTCCTCATTTCTACGGGGGTGTGCTTGCTGGTCAGAACTACGGGATTATTGACAATGTCTACCTTGGTTTAGCGCCAGAAATCACCCATGTTCGAGTTAATGATCAAGTCAGCTATCCTCGAGAAGCACTAAATCAAGCCGTTATGCAAAATGGCTATTATTTCGGGGGTGTGGTAGGTAAAAACTATGGTAAAGTCATGAATACCACCAACTATCTTAGTCTTCAAGGTCGTTCCCCAGAGGATATTTCTAAGCCGATAGGGGGGATAGTGGGATTTGCCTATCCTAGTAGCAGTGTAGTCAATAGTACTAATTTGGGTGAAATTGATACCTCGAAATCAGGAAGCTCCACATCTACTAATGGAGGGATTGTTGGTAGCGATGGTAAGGGAACAATCGTAAAAAACAATTATGCTCATTTCGATATCATAGGTTCTTACTCGGATGTAACGCCTATTACCAGTGGGCTTCTGGGGAATTCAACCGCACCTTTAGATAACTATTATCGAGGAGTAGATTACGAATATAAGGGTACTCCTGGAACGAAATTAACTTCTGAGGAGATGAAAGTTAATTCTTTCAAAGACACGCTAAATGCCGGTGTGGCCGCTAATGCCGAACTGAAAAAATGGAACCGCAAAGATAATCGCAATCAAGGTTTGCCGTTTATGGAAGGAGGACACGTCTTTGTCAACCAGTTGTCCCAACAATCCTTAAGTGCGGGAATCTTTACCGTGACCAGTCACGTGCCGTATGACACCACCTTGGAGCTAACCAACTTAAGTGACAAAGAAGATACGGCATTCTTTAAAAATGCAGTGAAAGCCGGCAAGATTGAAGAATTGGTGGACTTGAGCTTGCAACATCCCGATGGGGCAGTCAAAGCGTTTAAAGATGCTGAAATCAAAGTGGATGTTTCCAAATTTGAAAAAGCCAGCGAAAATCGCGGCTTCAAATTGCTTCATCACACGGGAGAAAAAGTGGAAGAAGTGGCATTGAAACGAGAAGGGAATAATTTGGTGGGCCGAGTGGATTCCTTATCACCATTTGCCTTAGTTTCCGCAGCAGATGAAAAAGATATCGTAATCGACGAAACACCGACAAATACAGAGGATAAGACGGGGAAAGGCATTTTGCCGAAAACCGGCGAGAAAGTCACCATGAGTTTAGCCGTGGTAGGTATGATCCTTTGTGCTGGCGTGGTGGTGTATTACTTCAAACGCCGGAACGAAAAAGAATAATTTGGTTGTGTGGGAATTTCCCTTTTAATGAAGCTCCTTGACTAGCTGTGTTGCTGGTCAAGGGGCTTTTTTTGGAGGGTTTCAAGTCTTGTAAAAGGAGTAGGTGCAGTTAAATAAAAAGTCAGCGCTTTGAGACGCTGACTAGTAGATAGTAAAAGTTATTTTCTGTTTTTCAATAAGAAAGCGGCTCCCAGTAAGCTAAGGCCGATTAAAGAAAGGATTCGATCCTTTGTCGTATTGGTTTTGGGTAGCACTTTTGCAGTCACGCTTTGCCCTGATTGCCCAGAATTAATTGGGCTTTTTGTGAAACTAGCACTTCCAGCAGTGTTAGAGACAATCGGAAAAGAGGAGGTTGCAGGCTCTGATGGTACCGTAGATTCAGAGGATGGCGCAGTTTCAGAGGAGACAGTAGGCTCTGTGGATTCAGAAGATACGGTAGGTTCAGTCTCTGAAGGTGCGGTTGAATCAGAAGGCTCTGTAGAATCAGAGGGAACAGTGGATTCCGATGGTTCCGTGGATTCGGAAGGGCCGGTAGACTCAGATGGCTCTGTAGAATCAGAAGGGCCGGTAGATTCAGATGGTTGCGTAGAATCAGAAGGGCTGGTAGATTCAGATGGTTGCGTAGTTGAGGCAATAATGGTTTCAAAAGTAATCGTACCTGCATTTTGGCTGATGGTATTTCCAAAGTTTGTAGCGATACGGATGGTCAACATGCTGAGATTATTCAAGCTACCTAGTGCTGCTTGTAATTTGGCTTGGTTAATGGAAAAGTGTAAATCAAAAGTGAGGCTTTTTCCATCGTCGCTAAAGCTAGTATTGTCTAAGCCGATGCCTTCAATCCAATCCGGCAGTGGGGTAGCAGAACCTGCTTGGGCGCCGCTCCAATTGGCGCTTAAGGTCAGCATACTTAAGTCCAATGTGTCCATTGGGGATTTAGAAGTAATTTGGATTTTTAACCTGTGGGTTTCGTCAGCCGTTACGCTATATTGATAGGCGGCATCTGAATTTTTAGGCTGATCATCGAGAGATAAAATCGTCACGTTATTGGTTTCGTCTTGATTCATTAAAGTACCCAGACTTGCGCTAGTTTCCCCAGAAATTGCAAAGCTAGGCTGGGTGTAGCTGACTAAAGACAGCCCAGCTAAAATCGTTGTAACCAGCAATAATTTTTTCATTTTATTCCTCATCCTCCAATCAGGCGTTATACCTGTTCTCCTTTTAAAGTCCATTAAATTGGACTAGACTAATTTTATACCGACGTTGTTTGAATTTCAAGGGGGCCACTGTAAAAACGGGTTTTTTCCTGATTTTTGAGCCAAATTGACAGGAATCCGTGTATTTTGCGATACTGGGTAAATTAATTTTTTATCATGTTTAGACTAAATAACAGCTAACTTTCGGGAAAACAAGGGAAGCTAGCTGTTTTTTGCTGTGCTTGAGAAAGAGGACATCTTCCAACAATTGTCAAAACAGAAGAAATTTTCAGAAAAATAGAACTTTTCTCTTGTTTCGACACTCCATTCTATGTATAATAAACCATAGTATTTTTATGGAAATTTTCCGACAATTTAAATTAAGAAAGGAGCTTTTATAGGAGGAAAGCAAAAAAGTGTGATTTTATCACCTTTTTAACCGATGTTTTTTGAAAAAAAGCTAATTTTACTTATTTGATTTAAGTAAGGAATGAAACAAGGGATTTTCATGAGGTATAAAGATTTTTATTTTGATTATATCTTGAATAATTATTAAAAAGTGGGGGTTATGGTATGAGCGAAAAATCATTTCAGAAAAAAGCATGGACGGCCTTAGGGATTAGTTTGGCTTCTCTATTGGTGCTGTCGGCCTGTGGGTCAAATTCAGACAAAAAAGCCAGTGGTGGTGGCAGTACGCCGGAAGACACAGTGGTTTTAGGAACCACGGATAAGATTGTGACCATTGACCCAGCTGGTTCTTACGACAATGGTTCATTTATGGTAGAAAACAACATCTATCCATTCTTATATAACTTCCCTTATGGTTCCGATGTGCCGGAACCGGATATCGCCGCGGAAAAAGGAGCGTTCTCAGAAGACGGCTTAAGCTATACCGTGAAATTAAAAGAAGGTTTGAAATTCGCCAATGGCAATGAGTTAACGGCTTCTGACGTGGTCTTCTCCTTTGAACGGGTGGTAACCATCGGCGAAAACGGCAAAGATTTAGGCAATGGCCCGTCATCACTTTTGGCGGATATGGAATCTGTGGAAGCCACAGATGACCATACCATAGTCTTTCATTTGAAGACACCAAACAATGTCACTTGGGAGCAAGTCCTAGCGACACCAGCGGGACCAATCGTGGATGAAGAAGTTTTCAGCCCTGATGATTTAACGCCGGATGCAGATATTGTCAAAGAGCAAGCCTTTGCCGGTCCGTTAAAAATTGATACGTATGCCATTAACGATTCCATCGCTTATTCCAAAAATGAGGATTACCAAGGAATTTATGGGTTAGCCAAATCTGACAAGTATCAAATGAAATACTATGCCGATGCTTCTAATATGAAATTGGACATTCAAAATAACAAAATCGACGTAGCTTTCCGTTCCTTAACTGCAACGGACGTGGAAGACTTGGAAGCCAAAGACAACGTGAAAGTTCACGAAGGGCCTGGTGGAGAGTTGCGCTACATGACCTTTAACATGGCGATTCAACCATTTGGCACGGAAACTGAAGATGCAGACGAAACCAAAGCTTTGGCGGTACGGCAAGCCATCGCTCATTCCATTGACCGGCAAGCCATCGCCGACAATGTATACAAAGGGACT
Source organism: Enterococcus sp. 2201sp1_2201st1_C11_2201SCRN_220225 (assembly GCF_040925905.1). NCBI lineage: Bacteria > Bacillati > Bacillota > Bacilli > Lactobacillales > Enterococcaceae > Enterococcus > Enterococcus sp. 2201sp1_2201st1_C11_2201SCRN_220225. Next base: position 16,758 of record NZ_JBCOJC010000010.1, on the reverse strand, counting down.
TATGAGCCAGCTTACTCCTTTGTACCATCTTCATTCACTGGCTTTACGCCAAGTCTAAAAGAAGCGTATGGTGACGGCAATGGTGCCCCAGATGCGGACAAGGCTAAAGAAGTCTTGGAAGCAGCCGGAATTGAAACGCCACTGGAAATCAACATCCAGTACAATGGGGATCACTATGGTTCTTCTTCACCAGATGAATATGCGGCCATTAAGCAACAATTGGAAGAAACCGGACTCTTCACCGTGAACTTGGCTCAAACAGAGTGGTCTACTTACTCCAAAGACCGGGTTATCACTGATGAATCCAATGGTTCTTATCCAATCTACCAATTGGGTTGGTTCCCTGATTTCTCTGATGCGGACAACTATTTGACCCCATTCTTTGGCAAAGATAATTTCGTCCACAACGGTTACGACTCAAAAGACGTTCAAGACCAATTGGCAGCGGAAATTTCTGACTTGGATCACGACAGCCGCACTAAGAAGATCGAAGGCTTGCAAACTACATTAGCTCAAGATTTGCCAACGATTCCATTGTTGGAAGGCAAACAAATCGCCGTTTCTGGAACAGATGTCAAAGGGGTAGAAGATACATTAGATGCTTCCTTTAAATTCCGTTACGGTGCCATTTCCAAATAAGTTTGACAATTGTAAATCCGGTGGTGAGTACACCGCCGGATTTGCTGTTTGGTGCTGAGTGTTGGTGGAAGTGGTGGGATTTATTTTCCTTAGCTGAGGTATTGCGGCAGCTGAAGAACTGGTTATCCTTACTTCCGGTAAATTGCTCACGTCACTGCGGGCAAGGAAAATGCCAAAAAGTTCATTTGCATTTGGCAATCTCACTGCCACCTGTATCATCCACCTAAAGTGAGGCCAGACTGCTTTACCAACTGTTGTTTCAAAAAAAGAAATCCTTGTCTTGCAAGGATTTTAATAGGAGAGAGGATTTGCTACATGGAGAAAAAGCACATAAAGTCCCCCTTAACCAATAGTTTTTTCCGCTACTGTCTGACTCGTTTTTTATTTGTGATTCCGACAGTCTTTATCTTGGTGACGGTGGTCTTTTTCTTGACTCGTTTAACCGGGGATCCGATTACGGTAGCTTTATCAGGAAAACTGCCCCCAGCGGAAATTGCCGCTCGGGTGCACCAAGCAGGCTACGATCGGCCGGTCATCGTGCAATACATCGAATATTTAGGCAACTTGTTACAAGGAGATTTGGGCAATTCCACCTCCATGTCCATGCCGGTCACGGAAATTTTAAAACAATACGGCGCGGCCACCTTTGAACTGGCGATTTTAGCCACAATTGTAGCCTTAATCGTGGGGATTCCATTAGGGAAATTAGCGGCTCGTTATCGTGATCGCTGGCCGGATGTGGTGATTCGGCTGTTTTCCATCGTTTGTTATGCCACGCCGGTGTTCTTTTTAGGCTTGGTATTAAAACTGATTTTTTCTGTTTACATTCCGATTTTGCCTTCCAGTGGCCGGGTGTCGGCTTTTTATGAAGCCCAGTTGCAAAATGTGGCTCATCCTACAGGCTTTAACATTATCGATTCTTTGCAAACGGGAGATTCGGCGATTATTTTAGATGTCTTGCAGCATTCTGTTTTGCCGGCATTGGCATTAGGTTTACTGACGGCAGCTACTTTTATTCGCTTGATTCGAACCAATTTGATTTCCACATTGTCTACGGATTACGTCTTTGCCGCTCGTTCCAAAGGGGTGACAGAAAAGCGGATTGTCAACAAGCACGCCTGGAAGCCGGCGTTAATGCCGATTATTACGGTGATGGGGATGAATATCGCCATGATGTTAGCCGGTGCGATTTTAACGGAAACCACCTTTGAATGGAAAGGTCTCGGCTACCAAATGTCTCAAGTGATTAAAGCGAGAGACTTTAATGCAGTCCAAGGAATCGTCATTTTAATTGCGGTAATTGTTTCATTGACCAACTTTATCGTTGACGTGGCAGCCGCTGCCATTGATCCAAGAATTCGCCAGAAGGAGGAGAGCAAATAATGGAAAAAGTAAAGGAATGGCCATTGATTAAGCAAATTCGCCAGTCTGTGGGCTTGCAACGTTTTATGCTCTTAACCGGTTTGGTGATTATGATTTTGTTTTTATTATGTGCTTTATTTGCCCCCCAACTGGCCCCTTATGGTTTTTCTCAAACCAAAGCGGACGGTCTGGCCTTTATTCCTCAACAAGCACCAGGAGAAGGACACCTATTAGGCACCACCGTGGGGGGATTAGACGTATTGTCTCGGGTGATTTGGGGTTCGCGGACAGCCCTTTTGGCGATTATCGTTTCTGTGGTCGCTTCCCTTTTTATTGGGACTTTTCTAGGGCTGGTGGCCGGTTATTTCGGTGGCTGGTTTGACCGGATTATGGTAATGATTGCTGATGCGGTCTACTCTTTTCCTTCTTTGTTATTGGCCATTGTCCTCGCGATTATGCTCAATGCCAATGGCGGTAGCGTCATGGGAGGAATCATGTCTGCAGGGATTTCCATTACCGTGGTCTTTGTGCCTCAGTATTTGCGGGTGGTGCGCTCAGAAGTGATGAAGATTAAAAACGAGGCTTACGTGGATTCTGCCAAAGCCATTGGTGCTTCCACCAGCCGGATTATTTTCCGCCACGTATTGCGCAACTCCACCAGAACGTTGCCGGTCATCATCACCATGAATGCCGCCGAAGCAATTTTAACCTTGGCAGGACTGGGCTTTTTAGGTCTAGGAATTGAACCTTCCGCCGCTTCCGAGTGGGGTTATGATTTAAACCGGGCGATTTCAGACGTTACCGCCGGCATTTGGTGGACGGCGATTTTCCCAGGTTTGGCCATTGTAATTGTGGTGATTGGCATCACATTGCTGGGAGAAGGATTAAATGACTTAGCCGATCCGCGATTGCGCCTGCGGAAGAAACCTACAGCATTTGAAAAGGAGGCGGTAAAATGAGTTTGAATACCAAAACTGCCGCAGACGTAGCCCAAATTGACGGCTTAAAAGTCCGATTTAGTACTGATAGTGGCGATTTCGATGCGGTAAAAGACGCTTCTTTATCCATTGCCCCCGGTGAAATCTTAGCACTAGTAGGGGAATCCGGTTCCGGCAAATCCGTGACCTCAAAAGCGTTGTTGCAAATGCTACCGGACTCTTCCATTGAAGCCGGCACTGTGCTTTTGCGCTCAGGAGACAAGGGATTAGTAGATGTGCATCAGCTTTCTAGCAGTGAACTGCGAAAAATGCGTGGGGTGGACGCTGCCATGGTTTTCCAAGAACCCGCCACCGCTTTAAATCCAGTTTATAAAGTGGGCTGGCAAATTGTGGAAGGCCTGCGAGCTCACCCAGAACTCTCCGGTGGGGTGAAATTGACCAAAGAAGCTGCCCGGAAAAAAGCCATTGAAATCCTGGGCAAAGTAGGGATTCCTGATCCGGAAATTCGGGTGGATTATTATCCCCATCAATTTTCCGGAGGGCAAAAACAACGGATTGTCATCGCCCAAGCCTTAATCTTAGGCGCAAAATTGATTATTGCAGACGAACCCACCACCGCATTAGATGTGACCGTCCAAGCAGAAATTTTGGCATTGTTAAAAGAAATTCGCGCCGAGTTTAACACCGCCATTTTATTAATCACCCATAATATGGGCGTAGTGGCGGATATGGCGGATCGAGTTATCGTTATGAATCAAGGGAAAATTGTAGAAAGTGCCGATGTTTACGAACTTTTTGCAGCCCCGAAAGATGCCTATACGAAAAAACTGCTGGCAGCTGTACCACGAATCGAAGAAGCTACCCGCCGCGCCAATACTCGGAAAAAACCACTGTTGGTGGCTCCCGATGCCGATGCTCGTCCAGAAGACATCGTGGTGAAAGCCGAAAACATGAGCGTCACCTATCCAGCTCAAGGAGGCAGCCCCGCCTTTCAAGCAGTGCGAGACGTATCTTTTGAAATTCGCAAAGGAGAAGTCATGGGCTTAGTAGGGGAGTCCGGTTCCGGCAAATCCACCATTGGTCGGGCAATTATGGGCCTGTCGCCTTTTGCTGGCAAATTAGAAGTCTACGGCCAAGTGCTCTCAGACATTCCCACTAAAGAACGCCGGCTCTTGCGCCAACGCATCGGCTACGTTTTCCAAGACCCCTATGGCTCCTTTAATCCACTGTTGACTATTGGAGAAGCAGTGGCGGAACCCATGGTAGTCGCCGGGCCGAACTCCCCTTCTGGTTTTGGAGTCAAAAAAGTCAAAGACGCCCAGGCTCGAGTAGCAGAACTCTTGGAAATGGTTCACTTGCCAAAAGCCTTTGCCACCCGTTTCCCTCACGAACTCTCCGGCGGCCAGCGCCAACGCGTGGGCCTAGCCCGAGCGTTAGCCTTGCAACCAGATTTCATTATTGCCGACGAACCCACTTCGGCATTGGACGTGTCCGTGCAAGCAGAAGTCTTAAAGATTTTCTTGGAACTGCAAGACGAATTGCAGTTTGCCTGCCTCTTTATTTCCCATGACTTGGCAGTCATCGACATGGTGTCTGATTACATCACCGTCTTGTACAAAGGCCAAATCATGGAAAAAGGCACCGGCGGACAAATCTTAACCGCACCAAAAGAAGACTATACCAAGAAATTGTTGGGCTCATTGCCTGTACCAGATCCAGTGGTGCAGAGGCAGGGGTAGAAATGGGGAAACAAAAAGGCGCAGTCTACTGAGACCGCGCCTTTTTGCTATATCAATCATTACCAATTTCCATGCACTTGTGCCCGGATATACTGATCGTAAATCTTTTCCACGCCTTTCATCTGAGCCGGGGTCAAATCCGGAATCTTTGCTGCGGCTACATTGGAAATCACTTGGCGATTATTGCTAGCTCCCGGAATTACCGTGGTGACCGCTTCGTGCATTAAAATCCATTTTAGGGCGTAAGGAATCAAATTCTCGGTTTGGAACAATGTTTTCAATTCTTGAACGGCTTTTAAGCCTAGGTCATAATCCACGCCAGAAAAAGTTTCTCCTTTGTCAAAGGCCTCCCCGTTGCGGTTAAAGCTGCGGTGGTCTTCTTTGCCAAAGGTGGTGTCTTTGGTGTATTTTCCCGTCAAAAGACCGCTAGCTAACGGCACTCGGGCGATTACGCCAATTTTCTTTTCTTGTAATGTGGGGAAAAGTTCTTCGGCGGGTTTTAAACGAAACATATTGAAAATCACTTCCACGGCGCTAATAGGATACTGACTAGCGGCCAATGCTTCGCTGACTTTTTCCACGCTGACTCCGAAAGAGCGCAGTTTGCCGGCTTGTTGCATTTTGTCTAACTTGGTGAAAATTGCATCTTTTTGATAGACAGAAGTGGGTGGGCAATGGAGCAGCAACATGTCCAGTTGCTCAGTTTGCAGTCGTTTCAAACTAGCGTCGGTAAAGGCTTCAATGGCTTCTGGTGTATACATTTCAGCAGTGTGAGGAGTAAGGGCGCGGCCACATTTCGTGGTGACGAAAAAGTCATTGGGATTTTCTTTCATAAAGTGGCCAATGGCTTTTTCGCTTTCCCCATCGTTATAAATATCCGCGGTATCAATCATGGTAATGCCGTTTTCTTTTGCCGTTTGCAAAATTTTTTCGGCTTTAGCAGGGTTGAAAGCCTCGCCCCATTTGGTGCCCAACTGCCAAGTTCCTAGGCCAATTTCTGTAACAGGGGCATTGATTTTTTCAAAAACACGTTTTTTTACCATCTGCAATTCACCTCATAGTTTGATTTTGGTGTGTTTCCATTATCGTGAAAAGTATAACATGGAAGGGAAAAATCGGTTACAAAAAGGCCTTGTCACAAGGATAAACCCATTTTCACGTGGGGGATACCATCTTCTAAAAATTCCTCAGAACACACCACAAAGTCCGCTTTTTCATAAAAACCTATAGCATAACACTGGGCTTCGATGACAATCTGGCGGGCATGAAAGTGGGCTTTGATTTCTTTAATGCCACTAGCTAAGAGCTTTTTTCCCAGACCTTGCCCATGGGTTACCGTCAATACCCGACCCATCTGCACAACACCGGGCTCTTTTAAAAAGGCTCGCAAATAAGCTAGTACGTGACCTTCTTCTTGGAAAAACAGGTGTAGGCTCTCTTGATCTTGCCCGTCGATATCTTGGTAGGCACAGTTTTGTTCTACCACAAAGATTTGTGAGCGAACTTTTAGGATTTCGTAGAGTTCAGTGGTGGAAAGTTGGGGGAAAGTTTTAACGATTAAATTCATGAGAAGCTCCTTTTTTAAATGGATTGGTTAACGTGATTATACACAAAATAAGCAGAAACGAGGTACTAGCTTACCGATTAAAAAACTAGCACCACAAATAAATAAAGAAAATCCTCAGATTAACTGGAGCGTATAGTTAATCTGGGGATTTTCGATTGTTTTAATCCAAAAATTTAAACTTACTCCATGGTTTTATAAAGTCCAATAAGAGGAGTTCTTCTTGGGAAATACTACCAACTTTATTTTTCCGAGAATCAGCGTGAGGTTCCAAAACAATTTGCAATTCATTTTTGTAAATACCGAAGTCATCATTGCCGATGAGGATATCTCCTCGTTGGAATTCAATCTGATTATCGTGAGGTTTATTGGCTTCTTCTTTGTAATAAACCCGAGTCATGGTGGAGCGAACTACTAAATTATTCATATCACCCCGGCGATAATGTTGGTGTTCCAAAATAATTTTTTTCTCGATTGGATTAGCTTCTGCCACAAAATCAATATGAAATTGAACTTGATAGCGATTGGTTTCAGCCAAGGCTTTTAATTCAGCTTCAGAGGCGTAGGCATTTCCGATAATGACATCGTCAATCATTCCCGTGGCAAATAAATGTTTAGCTTGTACTTCAATAGGTAACTTGCGATCCACTTCTAAAGTAGGCAGGCCATCGTTGACATTCCAAGGGCCTTGTCCTCCCACTTGGCTGGCAACAAAAGCCGCCGTATGAATACCAAACTTTCTAAAACGTTGGCTACAAGTCATGAAAAAATCATAAGGCAGGCCAGTTCCGACTTGAGGATAAAAGTTGTGGCAACCATAAATAAACGGGCTGTTTGCTTGATAGCTCATAATATTATTCAAGTAATCTACATCACTACTCATATTTAATTCAATAATTAAGCCATATTCATTGTAGGAAAGCATAGCTTCAGTACTGCCATCAAAGCCTTGATCTAAACGAATCCCCGCTACGTGTAAATCGTGGAAAAATTTTAAGTCTGAATAACTGATACCCAATTGATCGAAAATGCGGGGCGAAACATCAAGAATGGTTTGATAGCCGAGTTCGTTACCTACATCTACTATCTTCTTGAATTTTTCCTTGGTTTCTTCTACAGAGCCTTGAACTTCTAACATACTCATAAAAATTCTAGTAAAGCCATATTGGTGGCCTAACTCTAAGTATTTTTTATCTGCTTCAAAATCACTGTGGTCGGGGTAAATGGATAATCCTAATTGTCGCATGGTCATAGTAAAACACTCCTTTTTATTTTTCCCATCTGGACCAATAAATTGCGCCATGACTATTATTGGTAGCTACGGTATGAATTTCTAGTTCAGGATAGTGGGTTTGGATGGTGGTAACCAAGGTATCGCGATAGCTGTCATTGTTGGTGAGAACTGAACCAGATAAAGCCAAGCGTTTCGGACAGGGTTTTTGGTACTGCTTCAGTAAGCCGAGGACTTCTGTTGCTAAGGCGATTGCTTGATTGGTAATAATTTGTGTGGCTTCCATGGAACCAGCAGCAGCTTTTTCTCCGATTGACTTGGATAAGGAGGCAATAGATGTACGATCAAGATGATAATACTTTTGAACGACTGCGGTTAAACTTTCTACTTGAAAAATTTTTTGGATAAACGGAATAAAGTCATTTTGTTTATTTGAATCTTGTAAATAAAGGGCGTACTTTACAGCGGCTTCAGTAATCTTATAGGCGCTGCCAGTATCGCCTAGTAAAAAGCCCCAACCTCCATAACGCAATAACCGCTTATTTTGACGGCCGTAAACCACTGAGCCGGTACCGGCAATGACCAATGTTCCATCGTGACCTTCCAGTCCATTTAATAAGGCCAATTGAGCGTCACTAATCACTTTTACAGGCACTTGAAATTTTTCGGTAAAGAACTGGGAAACTTGAACAGCTGTACCGGTGGTCTCAATGCCGGCAACCCCCATCACCACGTATTCACAAATTTGAGGCTGCATCTTCTCCAGTAAACGGCCAATGACATCAGTTAAGTTGGTAATGGTACTGTCGTAATTCAAAAAAATATTTCCCGGACCACTTTCCTCTTTGTGTAAAACATCGCCAGTCATTGATAATGCTTCTCCGGTGATGTGGGTGCCACCGCTATCAATGCCAATTATATAACTCATTTCAATCCCTCTTTATCCATAATAAATTTAATAGTCAGTAACTTGCTTTCGTGATTATTATAAAACATTGAAAAAAAATTTCAATGTTTGATTGAAAAAAATGGTTTTTTGTTTTATAAATAAAGTATACTTTTGATTGAAGGTGTGAATGCATGGCGTTTTTAGAATTAACAAGATCTGCTAAAATACTCGATTTACAAACCACCGTCCGAGTTATTTTACCAGATATAATTGAACCGAAGAAAGAATTACCGGTGATTTGGCTCTTTCATGGATTGGGAGATAACGGTAGTGCTTGGGCGCGAAAGACCAATTTGGAACAACTAGTTTCAACGAAAGACTGGGTAATCATTATGCCTGATATGGGTCGTAGCTTTTATAGTGATATGACCTATGGTGGCAAGTATTGGCAGTATTTAACCTGTGAATTAATCCCTCAAATGCAAAATCTTTTGCCGATTAGTCAAAATCCAGCTGATAATTATGTGGTAGGAAACTCTATGGGAGGATATGGGGCGCTGAAATTAGCTTTCTCTTATCCAGAAAAGTTTAGGGCAGTAGCTGCGATTTCACCAGTTGTTGACTTAAAGGTTGTGCCTACTATTATGTCTGATTACCAAGGGGTATTTGGCGAAAACGGGGTGTTTGATTCGCAAAATGAGTTATTGGCAATCGCGAAACAAGCGCCAGTTAAGGATTTAGCCACAATCAAATTATTTCAAATTATTGGAGATGAGGATTTTCTAAAAGAAGACAACGACCGTTTTCATACTGAAATGGCATCAGTACCGATTGAAACAGACTATCAAGTATTGCCCGGTAATCATGATTGGATTTTTTGGAATGAAGCCATCAAAAAAGTGTTAGATTGGCTCAATCACATATAAGAGGAGATAAGCAATTAATGAAACTGACAACAGAAATGCGCAATCCAGCGACCATGCACATTGACACGCTGACTACTGAAAATATTTTACAGATGATCAATCAACAAGACAAAAAAGTAGCTGAAGTTATCGCTCAACCTGCTATTCTTACGGTTATTAGTCAAATGGTAGAGCAAATTGTAGCTAGCTTTAAAAATGGTGGACGACTGTTTTATATCGGCGCTGGGACTAGTGGCCGTTTAGGTGTGTTAGATGCTGCGGAATGTGTACCAACTTATGGAACAGACCCTGAAATGGTGCAAGGAATTATTGCTGGGGGAAAACTGGCCATGACGGAAGCAGTGGAAGGAGCTGAAGATTCCTTAATTGGTGGCAAAGAAGATTTAATTCAACACCATTTGTCTGCCAATGATTTTGTACTAGGTTTAGCAGCTAGCGGCACTACTCCTTATGTAATCGGTGCTTTGGATTATGCTACTGAAATCGGTGCAAAAACCGGAGCATTTAGTTGTAATGAAATGGCCCCCGTTAGCCAACACGCGCAATATGCAGTAGAAGCGGTGGTGGGGCCAGAAGTGATTACCGGCTCTACTCGAATGAAAGCTGGTACTGCAGAAAAACTATTTTTAAACATGATTTCTACCACTGCGATGATTAAAATGGGGAAAGTTTATGGTAATCTAATGGTAGACGTCAAACCGACTAATGAAAAGCTAGTTGATCGTGCGAAACGGATTATTTCTGATGCGACAGGAGTAGACTATGCTCTAGCAGCAGAATACTATGAACAATCTTGGCATCAACCGAAAGTGGCCATTGTGATGATTAATGGCGGGGTATCCCGAGAAGTGGCAATTGATGCGTTGAAACAAAATGACGATTTTATTGCGAAGGCATTAGCAAGTTTGCGCAACTAAATAAAGTTGTAGTGAGGATTGATGAGATGTCAGTTAAAGGGCGAATTTTAAATGCCAGCAATGATTTATCTGCGGCAGAAAACAAAGTGGCGAATTATATTTTAGAACACCCTCAAGAGGTGCTAAAGATGACTGTGGGACAATTAGCCAAGGTAGCGGATTCTAGTCCCGCCTCTGTGATTCGCCTCACCAAACGTTTAAATATCGGTAGCTTTACGACTTTAAAGATTTTACTGTCCTCTGATTTAACGAAAAACAGTGAAGAAAATCAGGGCTATAATGAAATCACCAAAGATGAGCCACTGACCAATATCAAAGAAAAATTGCTAACCAGTGCCCAACAATCAATTCAAGAAACCATTGATCAAATTGAGGAAAAAGAAATCAATGAACTAGTCGAACTGTTGATAGCTTCAAAACAGTTGCTTTTATTTGGGGTAGGAGCTTCTTTTCTAACCGTTGAAAATATTTCTCAAAAATGGGATAGAGTAGGGCATACTACTATTTCTGACAATGATCTAAATATGCTGTTACCAAAGATTATCAATACCGATAAAGAGGACCTTTTGTGGGTGATTTCCAATTCTGGTGAATCCCCCGAAACGATTTTGGCTGCCAAAATGGCGCGAAAAAAAGGATTAAAAGTCGTCTCTCTCACGAAATTTGGCAATAATACTTTGGCCAAATTATCTGATATTGCCATTCATACATCACAACCGGTGGAAAGTACCAATCGAATTGCCGCCACTAATTCCTTGTTAGCCCAATTTATGATGGTGGATGTAATCTTTTATTACTTTGTCAGTAAGACCTTTGATACCAGTGAACAATCACTACGAGAATCTGCTGAAATCATTAATGAGTACAAACGCTCCATCAATAAAAAAGGAAATTAAACGAGTAAGTGGTGATCACAGTCAATGGCTGTGGTCATTTTTTTACAGCAAAATTTTAATTAAAGAAATTTAATTTCAATAATTTGTTTATTGTGTTGAAATTTTAAAACACAGTGCTATACTATGTTTGTAATTATAAAACGCTTTTTTGGAAGGAATGAACTTATTATGAAAAAGTTTTTAAGTTGGATTGAAGCGAAACTCATGCCACCAATGGTTAAGCTATCGCAAAACCGGTATTTAGTTTCAATCCGGGATGGGATCATTGCCACGATGCCATTGGTAATGTTAGGTAGTTTCTTTGTATTATTTGCACAATTTCCCATACCTGCTTATCAAAAATTGGTCGCACCTTATGTTGCAACCATTATGTTACCTTATCGAATTACCGTAGGATTGATGGCTGTCTATGCTGCGTTTGGGATTGGGTATCAATTAGCGAAACGTTATAAATTGGATGCTTTATCTAGCGGTTTGATTTCCATGGGGGCCTTTTTAATGACCACCACACCGGTTTTGGCAAATGATGCCGCTGATGCGAAAACCTCTTTAGGAATGGTTCTACCAATGTCTTACCTTGGTGGTGCCGGAATGTTTACGGCGATTATTGTAGCGATTATTGCTGTGGAAATTATTCGTTTCTGTAGCACTCATAATATCGAAATCAAGCTTCCTGATTCCGTGCCAGCTTCTGTATCTCGTTCTTTTGCAGCAATTGTTCCTTCTGCAATGGTAATCATCTTAGTCTGGGTTGTCTGTGGTGTTCTGAAATTTAATGTCAATGAAGCTTTGATGCAACTCTTTAAACCAATTGTCGATGTAGGTATGAATTCTTACTTTGGTTTAGTTATCCCACCATTGTTGATTACTGTATTATGGGCAACTGGGATTCATGGTGATTCTATTATTGGGAATTTAGTTCGTCCTTTCTGGTTGATTTTATGGCAACAAAATGCCGATGCTGTAGCTGCTGGTCATGCTGCTCAAAATATTGCCACAGAAGGTTTTTACACCTTTGTTTGGATTGGTGGTTCCGGTGGTACTTTAGCACTATGTGTAATTGCGATGTTCTTTGCAAAATCAGCTTACTTAAAAGAAATCGGCAAACTATCAGTGGTACCAGGTATTTTCAATATCAATGAACCAATTATCTTTGGTGCACCAGTGGTCTTAAACCCATTACTAGCAATTCCTTTCATCGTGGGTCCATTTATTACTTCTACACTAACTTATTTTGCTATGAGTATGGATTTAGTGAATAAAACGTCAATGCTAGCGCCATTTACCGTACCGTTTCCAATTATGGGGTATATGATTACCCAAGCCGATGTTCGGGCAATCCTGTTAATGCTGATTAACTTTGCTATCTATTTAGCAATTTACTACCCATTTGTTATGATGTATGACAAGCAATTACTTGCAAAAGAAAACGAAGAAGCGCATCATGAAGCCGATACAGTAACTGCATAAAAGTTTGGAGGTTATCAAGATGAGAAAGAAATTAACTATTCATGGAGAACTAGCCGATGGCGGAGTAAAATATGTGGCGCAACGCTATGCTATGCAAATGCATCTAACTGGTGTTTCATCACGAGGCGCAGATGGAACAGTAGTGATTGAGATTCAAGGACCTGAGGATAAATTGCAACAATTTAAAGATGAAATTGCCAAAGGAAGTCAGTTTTTTACTGTAACCAGTATTGATGAAGTAGAGATTCCTGAAGTTTCCGAAAAAATGTTTAGAGTGGGCTGAGTAAAATGGCAAATCTCCTTTTAGGAATCGAAAATCTTGAGGTATACGTGCCTCTGATAAAAGGCAAACGGGTTGGTTTGATCACCAATTTCACCGGTGTAACTAGCACCTTTGAGAAAAACTATGAATTGTTAGCTAATTGGTGTCACGTCGAAAAATTATTTACTCCAGAACATGGTCTCCACGGTGTTGCTGAAGCAGGAGAGACTGTTGCTAGCTACTATGATGAGCAGTTGGCAATGAACATTGTCAGCCTTTACGGTGAACGACATGCACCATTAAAAAGTGATGTAGTCGATTTAGATGTGTTACTTTTTGATATTCAAGACATTGGGATTCGTTACTACACTTATATTTATACGATGTATGAATCGATGAAAGTTGCAAAAGAAGCAGGGATTCCTTTTATTGTAATGGATCGTCCTTTACCATTAGGCAGAAAATATCCCTTGGGTAAGACTTTGACCCCAGCGTTTTTTTCCTTTGTAGGTTTGCTTCCTTTGCCTAATAGCTATAGCTTAACCATTGGGGAATTGGCAAACTGGATTCAGACGAAAAAAATGCCTTCGTTGGCATTGACTGTGGTACCTTTGAAAAATTGGGACAGTCAAGCAGATATTGTTCAAAATGGTTTGCCATGGCTAGCCCCTTCTCCTAATTTACCTACACTAAATGCAGTGAGACTTTATTTAGGATTGTGTTTTATGGAAGGAACCAATGTTTCAGAAGGCCGGGGAACCGTTTATCCTTTTGAACAAATCGGAGCTCCTTGGATCGATGGTTCAGCCTTAGCTAAAACCTTGGCAAAAAAAGTTTCGCCGAAAGATTGCCTGTTTCAACCTACTTGGTTTGTGCCACTAAGTTCCAAACATACTGGGACTGTCTGTCAAGGCGTGCATTTCCACCTGATGAATCCTGAATTTAACACGTTAAAACTGGGCTACTTGGTTTTAGAAACTCTGAAGGATTTATACCCTGAGGAGTTTGATTACAGCCTAGTATCAAAAGATATCGGCGTGGCGCATAAATTTATTGAATATTTGGCGGGGACGCAGTTGGCTGATTCAGTAGACTTTGAGAAGATTGCCACAGACTATGGGAATGAGAATGAAGTCTTTGAACAGCAGGTAGCTCAGTATTATCTTTACTAGAAGGAGTGGCATTATGATTACGACAATCACTTTATTTATCGTTTTGGCTGTTTTGTTTGTTCTTTCAACAGCGCTTGTTGAAAAAGTCTATCAATCCGGTCATCAGATCAACAGTTTTTTAGTTGGTGGAGCCAGCTTTCTGGTGCTTATCTTAGGACAAATCTTTTTTACTAATCCAGTAGTGATGTATGGAATTCAAGTACTTTTCTTATTTGGTACAATTATCTTTTTCATGTCTGCCACTAGAAATTACAAACTGCTAATGAGCGGTGAGGGCAATGGCTGGTTGGCTAAAAAAGTGAAACGCCTGAGAGCTGCAAATCAGAAACATTCTTAGCCAAAAGAAAAGAGCTTGGGACTTTTGTTAAGTTCCAGGCTCTTTTTAAAAAATATAAATCAATAGTAGGTGAGAAAATGAAGATAAGTCAGTTTAACGAAAGCGAGTTTCAGCAATCAATCGCACTGCGTAAATATGTTTTTCGCTCTCCTTATACCAAAGCAAAAGCGGCGGATTACCAGTTTTTATTGCAAATTGCCGATAGTATCGGGGCGTTTGATGATCAGGGACGCTTGTTAGGGCAAGTGCTAAACTTACCAATCTTTTACAACTTTTACGGTCAAAAAGTACCGGCAGTAGGGGTCAATCATGTGGGCGTCTTTCCGGAAACTAGAGGGCAAGGTGTAGCTGGGAAATTGATGAAGGCAAGTCTTCAACAAGCCTATCAACGAGGACAAGTTTTAAGTATCTTACAGCCCTTTTCAGTTGCCTTTTATCGGAAATATGGTTTTGACTTATTTGCCACACGGATTCATTATCAGATTTCAAAAGAGCTCTTTCCCCAATACACTCATGAAAATGTCTACCGCATTGAGCGCTGGGTGAGAAGCGAAATGTCCCCTTCATTGATGAAAGTGCTTTGCGAGGTCTATGAACAATTTGCCCAAAAAAGAAACGGTACTCAAATACGAGATACCAATTGGTGGCGACGCATGGATTTACAATTTCCTGAGCTTAATTATGCCGTTATCTATCAGGCTGATGTTTGTGTTGGGTACCTCAGTTATCGAATTGTGGATACTAATCTGGAAATCATTGATTTTATTTATGAGAACAGTCAAGCTGCTAAAGAATTATGGAATTTTGCCAGTGCTCATCAGTCTAATGTTTTTCAAATTTGCGGTACGACGACTAACGCTGAAAGCATTAATTATTCCTTTGCAGATCCGCGGATTGACCAACGACTTTGGTACAACACCATGATTCGCATTGTGGACTTGCCGCAGTTTTTAAAACTTTGGTTTGCTCAATTTCCAGCCGTGAAAAGTTTTACTTTTTCAGTCATTGACTCTGTCGCTCCTTGGAATAGCGGGTGTTATCAAATTTCTGGTGACACAGTAAGTAAATCTGTCACTGAAAAGCTAGATTCAGACTTGGTGGATATTCGGGAATTGGCTGCCATTTTCTTAGGACCATTGACGAAAGGTCAATTGAAAGAACACTTAGACGATGAAAATCGGCCTTATTTGGAGCCTTTGCTAATTAGTGCAGAAAATAAACTACCCGCTCATTTTTTAGGAGAATTCTAGAAGAAGTCTTGTAGGTGGAATTATCACAATATAAAAAAGCATGGCACGCCATGCTTTTTTTACATATCACCCTACTCCTCCAACTTCTCAATCAACTCTTTCATCTCTTCAATCTCTCTTTCTTGAGCGTCAATAATCTCTTGGGCTAGTTTTTTGACTTCGGGATCACTTAAATTTGCCCGCTTACTGGTGAGGACTGCGATGGAATGGTGGGGGATCATGGCTTTCATCCACGCTACGTCATCTACTGCAGTCTGGCTACGCACCATAAACAAAGAACCGGCAAAAACCAAAAGGCTCACCGCTAAAATTGCCAGATTGCCTTTTTTACTAGGGTACATTTTCCACATAAAAAGTAACATCACAATGGCCATGGCAGCCCCCATCATCAACGCCATAAAAGCCCTTGTTTGGCTGAAAAAGAAGTGGCTGAAGGCATAAAGGTTAAAATACATCATAAAAAACATCAAAATGGTGGAGACGGTAATCATCAAGAAAAATTTAAGGTACTTCTTCATTTTTTTTTGCTCCTTTCCATAGTGTTAAATTGTCCTGTCCATAAGCCAATCCTGAGATAGAAAAAAGCCCCCTGATCAACGAATCGCCAAGGGGCCAGTGTCATTTTTTGCAGACCAAGGCATCAAAAAAATTCCATAATCAAGGCTTGCAATAGGGATCTAATCCCTTTGTTTCACCCTTTTTCGCAGCAAGTAAAGCAACTTTCGCCAATTTCAAAGCCGGTCAAAACTAGCGGACTTTCACATTGAAATCTTTTATTAAGGCCGCTGCTTCGTTATTTAGATGATTTCCCGCCACGTAGTTTCTATCTATTACAAAATCTGCTTCAGGGAAGATGCTCTGTAAAGCTAAGGTATTCGCCAAGACACACAGACTAAGCTCCGTTCCTACTATTTCAATCGTCTTTGATTGTGAAGAAGGAGCCAACTCTTGAATTGCCAATAAAGCTTTTGGCGGTAATGTAAAATAGTGTTTTTTTACAATGGTTTCACTAACTAAAGGGGCTAAGGCGGGAATAATCTGTAACGCCACGTTTTCTTCGTCTTTATTTTGATATTCCACCGGGATGTCCCGGGTGAAAATCACTAGTTCTTCGCTTTTACGGGCATGATCCAGCCGCTCTTTGATTTTAGGTACCAACTGTTTGG